>JAJAYV010000325.1 GCA_026786045.1 Frankiaceae bacterium
GCGCGAGTACACCGCTGCGGCGCACGCCGGCTGCCTGCAGCGGCGCTTCGTCGCGGTGCACTGCAACGCCGTCGACCCCGCCGTCTTCCAGAGCTGGCGGGAACCGGGCGCGGTCATCTGGTCGCCGCTGTCCAACCTGTGGCTCTACGGGCAGACCACCGACGTGCCGGCGGCGCTCGCCGCGGGGGTCGCGGTCTGCCTCGGCTCGGACTGGGCGCCGTCCGGCAGCCGCAACGTCCTGGGGGAGCTGAAGGTCGCACGCCTCGTCTCGGACTCCTCGGGGTGGGACCTGTCCGACGTCGACCTGGTCCGGATGGTGACGTCGACGCCGGGCGACGTGCTGGCCCAGTCCTGGCCACACAGGGTCGGCCGACTGCAACCGGGCGCCGCCGCCGACCTGGTCGTCCTTCACCTAGGGCGACGCGCCGACCCGTTCCGCGCGGTGGTGCACGCACGGGAGAGCGACGTGCAGCTCGTCGTCGTGGGTGGCCGGCTGGAGTACGGCACGGAGCAGTTGATGGCGCCGGTCGTTGCCCGCACGACCGCGGTGGGCGTCGCGGGGGAGCGCCGGGCGCTGGCCCTGGCCAGTCCCGACGCCACGACGCCGTGGTCGTGGGATGAGGTCATCGCCGGGCTGGAGGCGGTCCGCCGGGAGCCGAAGCGGTCGATCGACGCGGCCCGCGCGCTGCTGGCGAGCCGCCCGTTCGCCTTCCACGACCCGCGTGCACCGCTGCGGCTGGCCTTGGACATGCCGACCGGCGTGGTGCCGGTCGGCGGGCTGCCGAAGGACCTTGACGTCATCGACATCCCGCCGCTGGAGCCGCTGGCAACCGATGACGCCTGGCTGGCCAGCCTGGTCGGACGCGGCTACCACGGTGGTCTGCTCGACCGGCTCGAGGAGGTGTTCGCGTGAGCAGCACCAGCACAGCCGGCGTTCGAGCCGCGCAGGCAGGTGCGACGCTCACGGAGTATCTCGAGGGCGGCGCCGGCTCGGCGCCGGCGTTGGACGGCGGGCAGCGACAGCAGGTCGTCGACGCGATGCTGGCGGCCGTGGCCGGGGTGTACGCGCACCTGCCGCTGAAGCGGGCCGGCTACGCGCTTGACCCCGTGCAGGCACTGGTGCTGCTACGCCGGCGCTGCGCCGATCTGGACGACAGCGCCTTCCACCTCGCGCTCACCCGCATCGTCACCGGGCTCCGGGACGCGCACACCCGCTACCGCGGCCCGTCGACCACGGCCGGCCGGGTGGCAGCGCTGCCGTTCCTCGTCGAGACCTTCGGCCCTGATGACGACCCGACCTACATCGTCTCCAAACTCAGCCCGGGCGCCGACGTCGGCGACCCCGGCTTCGTCGAGGGCGTCGAGCTGTGCTGGTGGAACGCCGTGCCGATGGCGCGCGCCGTCGAGTTGCACGCGGACTCAGAGACCGGTGGCCGGTTCGACGCGCGGCGGGCCCGGGCGCTGGAGTCGCTGACGTTCCGCGCGCTGGACTATGGGCCGCCGCCCGACGAGCACTGGGTCGTGCTCGGGTACCGCACCGCCGGTGGGAGCACCGGCGAGGTGACGGTGCCGTGGCGGGTGCTCGCGCCGGGCTGGGACGTCGCCGCCAGCAGCCCGGCGCCGTCGGCGCTGCACGTGGCCGCCGACCCGGCCCGCCAGGCTGTCCGTCGTGCGCGGACGCTGCTGTTCGCGCCGGACGCCTGGACCGCAGGCACGGCGCGGCGCCAGCGCCGTCCGTCGTTCGACGACGTCGTCACCGCCACGGTGCTGCCCGGCGGGTTCGGTCACCTACGGCTATGGACCTTCGACGTGGAAGACGACGACGCCTACGTCGCACACGTCACCGGGCTGCTGGATGACCTCCCGCCGGCCGGCCTGGTCGTTGACCTCCGAGGCAACCCCGGCGGCCTGGTGTGGGCCGCCGAGCGGCTGCTGCAGCTGCTCACCGACGCCCAGATCGCACCGACCCGCTTCAGTTTGCTCGCGACGCCACTGACACGCGGGATGGCGCAGAGCCCCTTCAACCGGCTGGAGCTCGGGGCCTGGGCGGCCTCGCTCGACGCCGCCGTGACGACGGGGGAGTCCTACTCACGGTCTCTGCCGCTCACCGATCCCGAGTGGTGCAACGACATCGGCCGCCGCTACGCCGGTCCGGTGGTCGCGGTCGTTGACGCGAACACCTACTCCTCCGGCGACCTGTTCGCGGCCGGCTTCGTCGACCACGGCATCGGCCCGCTGGTCTGCGTCGGCGAGGCAACCGGCGGCGGCGGGGCGAACGTGTGGACCGACGCGCAGATCATCGACGCGCTCGCCTCGACCGGCACGCCGCTGCCGCCGCTGCCGGCCGGGACCGGCTTCACCA
Organism: Frankiaceae bacterium; assembly: GCA_026786045.1. GTDB lineage: Bacteria > Actinomycetota > Actinomycetes > Mycobacteriales > SCTD01 > SCTD01. The sequence goes on from JAJAYV010000325.1 coordinate 2,363, forward strand.
TGTCGGTGCGACGCGCCGTGCGCAGCGGTTCGGCGGACGGCATGCCGATAGAGGACGCCGGCATCAGCGGAATCCCGTACGCCATGACGCGGGACGACGTGCAGCACGGCAACCGCGATCTGCTCGCGTTCTGCACCCACCAGCTCGAGCTGGTCTGAGGGGAGCGCACAATGACCCACCTGTTCGACGACGGCTACGGTCGCGAGCCGTTCCGTTCACTGGTCGAGCAGTACCCGGGCGAGGATGTCTACCGGCCACAGGACTTCCGCACCGAGTGGGGGCCGGTGTTCCACCGCGGGCGCCTCGACGGCACGGCCCGCGTGCTCGTCATCGGCCAGGCCGGACTTCCGAAGATCACGAACACACGAGGGGCCGAAAAGGGCCGCTGACCTGCGGAAATGCGCGCAGGGGCGTTCGGGGTCGTGTTACTACGGTGAGCGTGCGGGCGGGGGGGGCCCGGTCAGCCGC
>JAJAYV010000326.1 GCA_026786045.1 Frankiaceae bacterium
GCGGCACCCTGAAGTGCGCGTGGTGGGCGTCGAGCCGGCCGGCGCGGCCTGCATGGCGGCGGCGCTCGCGGCCGGTGAGCCGGTGCGGCTCGACAGCATCGACGGCTTCGTCGACGGCGCCGCCGTGCGCCGCGCGGGCGATCTCACCTTCCCGATCGTGCGCGACAGCGGCTGCGAGCTGGTCGCCGTCGCCGAGGGCCGCGTGTGCACGGAGATGCTCGCGCTCTACCAGTCCGACGGCATCATCGCCGAGCCCGCAGGCGCTCTCGCGGCCGCCGCGCTCGACGACGTCGTGAAGGTCGAGCCCGGGCAGACGGTGCTCGTGGTGCTGTCCGGCGGCAACAACGACGTCAGCCGCTACGCCGAGGTGGTCGAGCGCGCGCTGGTGCACGAGGGCCGCAAGCACTACTTCCTCGTCGAGTTCCCGCAGGAGCCGGGCGCACTGCGCGCCTTCCTCGACGACGTGCTCGGACCGGACGACGACATCACGCTGTTCGAGTACGTCAAGCGCAGCAACCGCGAGACCGGGCCGGCGCTGGTCGGCATCGAGCTCGGCTCTCCCGAGGACCTGCCCGCGCTGCTCGCCCGCATGGACGCCGCGCCCCCCGACTGCCAGCCCGTACCGCCCGACAGTCCGTTGTTCCGGTTCTTGTTGTAGCCGGCCTGCTCTAGGAGTCCCGTGTCCCACGCAGAGGTGACCGCCAAGGTGACCGTCGAGAAGGACGGCCACGTCCTGCTGATCGGCGTGGACCGCGCCGACAAGCGCAACGCCTGGGACCTGCAGGTCATCGACGAGGTGGCTGCGGCGTACGACCGGCTGGCCACCGACGACGACGTGCGGGTCGGCGTCGTCTTCGGTCACGGCGATCACTTCTCGGCCGGTCTCGACCTGGCCGAGGTGCTGCCCGCGGTGCAGGCGAGCGGGCCGTCGATCCTCAGCGGCACCGGCCTGCACGACCCGTTCGGACTGTGGGGTCCGCCGGTCCCGAAGCCGGTCGTCCTGGCCGTGCAGGGCATCGCCTTCACGTTGTCGATCGAGCTCGCGCTGGCCAGCGACATCGTCGTCGCGGCCGACGACGTCCGCTTCCGCCAGCTCGAGGTAGGCCGCGGGATCCTGCCGTTCGGCGGCGCGACGCTGCGGGCGCCGGCCCAGCTCGGCTGGGGCAACGCGATGCGCTGGATCCTCACCGGCGAGGAGCTCGGCGCCGCTGAGGCCCATCGGATCGGCCTGGTGCAGGAGGTCGTGCCGGTGGGCCAGCAGCTCACCCGCGCGCTCGAGATCGCGAAGACCATCGCCGCGCAGGCACCGCTCGGGGTGCAGGGGACGCTGGCCAACGCCCGGATCGCCTGCCGCGGCGAGGAGGCGGCGCGCGAGCACCTCGCCGGGCTGCTCCCGCCGCTGCTGGAGTCCGAGGACGCCGCCGAGGGCGTGCTCAGCTTTGTCGAGCGGCGCGAGGCCCGCTTCACCGGCCGCTGAGCCACACTGGACCAGTGATCGTCGGCGAGGTGACGTTCAGCGCGGACATCCCCGGCGCGTACTAGGTCGAGCTGCACGAGGTCGGCCGCCCGATCTTCCAGCTGAGGGTCGTGTGATCGTCCTCGCGCACGGCGTCGGCAGCCGCGCCGACCTGCCCGTCCCGCTGACACTGGCGCTGTACGGCGCCGGCCTCGCGGTGCTCGTCAGCTTCCTCGCGCTCGTCCTGCTCTGGCGCACCCCGCGGCTGCGCGGCGACGCCGCCGGCCGACCGCTCCCGGGCGTCGTGCAGGCGGTCGTGGACTCACCGGTCACCAAGGGCGTGCTGCGCGCGGTCGTCCTGCTGCTGACGCTGGTCGTCGTGGCGGTCGCCCTCGTCGGACCGCCGAGCCCGAACGACAACCTGTCGCCCTTCGCGCTCTACGTGACGCTGTGGGTCGGCCTCATCCCGGCCAGCCTGCTGCTCGGCTCCTTCTGGGCGTACGTCAACCCGCTCCGCACGCTGCGCGCCGGGCTGACGAAGCTCACCGGAGAGGCGCCGGCCGAGCTCCGGCTCCCGTCCCTGGGCTACTGGCCCGCTGCCGTCGCGCTGCTCGTGTTCGTCTGGCTGGAGCTCGTGCTCCCGGGCCGCGCCGAGCCCCGTACGGTCGGGATCTTCCTGGTCCTCTACGGCGTCGTGCAGCTCGTCGCCGGGCTGTGGTTCGGCGCGGGCTGGTACGCCCGCGGGGACGCGTTCGAGGTCTACAGCACGCTGCTCGGCCGGATGTCGCCCTTCGGCCGGCGGGCCGACGGGCAGCTCGTCGTGCGCAGCCCGCTGGACGGCATCGACGGCCTGCGTCAGGAGCGCGGGTTGACGGCGGTCGTCATGGTGCACATCGGCTCGACCGGATTCGACGGCCTGTCCCGCACCCAGTACTGGCAGGGCAGGGCCGGGCCAGGAGGCCTACCTCATGGCGGTGCCCGGCACCATCGGCCTGCTCGTCATGATCGCCCTAGCCACCGTCCTGTACATCGGGGCGACGCTGCTGGCGGCGTGCTCATGGGGCAGCCGCCGCGCACGCAGCCCGGGCTCTACGCCCACTCGCTGGTGCCGATCGCCGCGGGCTACGCGATCGCGCACTACTTCTCGCTGCTGCTGCTCGACGGGCAGGCGACCTGGATCCTGGCGAGCAACCCGTTCGGCCGGGACGGCGTCGACCTGTTCGGGACGTACGGCAACGCGATCGACTACACCGCCGTGTCGCCGCGCACGATCGCCAACGTGCAGATCGGCGCGATCGTGCTCGGCCACGTCCTGGGCGTCCTGCTTGCGCACGACCGCGCGGTCCGGACGCCGCACCGCGCGACCACTGGCCAGCTCCCGCTCGTCGCCGTGATGATCGCGTTCACCGTCGGCGGCCTGAGCCTGCTGCTGTCGTCGTGACGCCCGGGCTGGTCGTGCGCGCGCACGGCGGCCGGGCCCGGACACTCTGGGTGAGGAAGGTCGGCCCCCTGCAGGGTGACGTGGCGGCTATCACTGCCTTGCTTCAGCCGTTTCAGGTTTGGGGCCCCCTGTTGGCGGTTGCTCACCGTCACCACAGGACGACGTACTCGTTGGTCCTGTGGCACCGGGACCCTCGTTCCGGTGTAGAGGAAGCGTTGATCCGGACGGTCCCCACCGGTACGACCCTCGTCGAGGGCGCATACGGAGAGACACGGTCGCCTAGACCGTCCGGGGAGTGAGTGGCGAGACCGACCTGCCCCTGGAGCCGGGGCGCACCGCTACCGCGGGAGCGTCCTTCCGACCTGGACGGGAGTCCCGCCATGACCCGCACGAAGCACGTACGAACCAACACCGGCCGCAAGCTGGCCGCCGGCGCGCTGTCGGTGCCGATGGCCCTTGCGACGGCCGGCACCGCGTCCGCCTCCGAGCCGGTTGCGGCTGAGAGCACCGTCGTCGCGAGCACCGCCGATGAACTGCTCGCTCACGACGTGCTCGCCGCGAAGCCGGCCGGGCTGCCGGCCCAGGCCGCGAA
>JAJAYV010000327.1 GCA_026786045.1 Frankiaceae bacterium
CAGCTCCCCGGCGTGAGGCACCGACAGCAGCCCGGCGTCCTTGGCGATGCGGAAGGCCTTGGCGAACTGCTCCGGCGGGCCCTTCGTCTCGTCGTTGCTCAGCCCGAAGCCGACCACGCGGGGTCCGCCGCCGTCGGGGTCGGCGAAGCGGCGGGCCACCCGCGCGAGGGTCTCGGCGTCGCCCGGGTGGCGGGTGCGGTTGGCGGCCACGACCAGCGCCATCCCGACCCCGGTGTCGTGCGAAGCGGCCTCCATCGCGTCGAGCACCACTTCTACGGTGGCCTGCAGCCCACCGAGCCGGGCGGCGTACGACGAGGGGTCGACCTGCACCTCCACCCACCCGGAGCCGGCCGCGCGCTCGTCCTCGGCGATCTCCCGCACCAGTCGGCGCACCTCGTCCGGGCCGACGACGACCTCGCGGGCGGCGTCGTACAGCCGCTGGAAGCGCGACCAGCCGCGGCGGGCGTTGATGTCCACGCGGGTGCCGGTCGGGTCGAGGAGCTCCGCCGGCAGCCGGCGCCCCTGCTCGCGGGCGAGCTCGATCAGCGTCGCCGGGCGCATCGCCCCGGCCAGGTGCAGGTGCAGGTGCGCCTTGGGGAGCAGGCTGAGATCACGGCTGACGACATCCATCGGCACCCATCGTGTCGCACCCGCTGCTGTCGGGAGCATCGGCGATGATGGGCGCGCCATGACGATGCCCTCCGCTGCCTCCGCGCCGCGCTCCGACACCGGCTACACCGCCAAGCACCTGTCCGTCCTCGAGGGCCTCGAGGCGGTCCGCAAGCGCCCCGGCATGTACATCGGGTCGACCGACTCCAAGGGCCTGACCCACCTGGCGTACGAGATCGTCGACAACGCGGTGGACGAGGCGCTGGCCGGCCACTGCGAGCGCATCGAGATGACGCTGCACGACGACGGCTCGGTGGAGGTCTCCGACGACGGCCGCGGCATCCCTGTCGACGTCGAGCCCAGGAGCGGGCTGACCGGCGTCGAGCTCGTCCTGACCAAGCTCCATGCCGGCGGCAAGTTCGGCGGCGGCGGCTACAAGACCTCCGGCGGCCTGCACGGCGTCGGCGCGTCGGTCGTCAACGCGCTGTCGGTCCGGCTCGACGCCGTCGTGCGGCGCGGCGGCCGGGTGCACACCATGAGCTTCAGCCGGGGCGTACCCGGCACCTTCGCCGACGCCCCGCAGGGTGTGGCCGGCCCGCACGCGCCGTTCACGCCGCGCGACGGGCTGAGCGTGGCGGGCAAGGCGCCCAAGGGTGCGACCGGCACGAGCGTGCGCTGGTGGCCCGATCTGCCGCTGTTCAGCAAGGGCTCGGCGGTCGACGTCGGCCACCTGCACGACCGGCTGCGCCAGACCGCCTTCCTCGTACCCGGTCTGACCCTCGCGCTGCGCGACCGGCGCAGCGGCGAGCTGGTCGAGGAGGTCTTCCGCTTCGACGGCGGCACCGCCGACTTCGTCGAGCACCTGGCGCTGGACGGCGCCGTCTGCGACCCGGTCCACATCCTCGGGTCGGGCAGCTACAAGGAGACCGTCCCCGTGCTCGACGAGCAGGGCCACATGGTCACCACCGTCGTCGAGCGGGAGTGCGAGGTCGACATCGCGCTGCGCTGGGGCACCGGCTACGACACCCGGGTGCAGGCGTTCTGCAACGTCGTTGCGACCCCCCACGGCGGCACCCACCAGAACGGCTTCGAGCGGGCGCTGCTCAAGGCGCTCAACGAGACGATGAAGGCCGCCCGCGTGCTGCGGGCGGGCGACGACCCGGTCATCAAGGACGACGTCCTCGAGGGCCTGACCGCCGTCGTGACCGTCAAGGTCCCCGAGCCGCAGTACCTCGGTCAGACCAAGGACGAACTCGGCACCCCCGGCGTCAGCAAGATCGTGGCCGACGTCGTCGCCAAGGGGCTCAAGACCGAGTTCCTGGAGAACAAGAAGCGCAAGGCCCAGGCCCGCACCGTCCTCGACAAGGTCGCCGCCGCCGCCAGGACCCGGCAGGCCGCCAAGGCCTCCAAGGACGCCGCCCGCCGCAAGACCGCGCTCGAGACCTCGACGCTGCCGGCCAAGCTCGTCGACTGCCGCTCCACCGACGTCGGCCGGACCGAGCTGTGGCTGGTCGAGGGCGACAGCGCCCTGGGCACCGGCAAGCTCGCGCGCAACAGCGAGTTCCAGGCGATGCTCCCGCTGCGCGGCAAGATCCTGAACGTCCAGAAGGCCGGCGTCAGCGAGATGCTGAGCAACGCCGAGTGCGCCGCGATCATCCAGGTGGTCGGCGCCGGCACCGGCCGCACCTTCGACCTCGAGCAGATGCGCTACGGCAAGGTGATCCTGATGATGGACGCCGACGTCGACGGCGCCCACATCCGCTGCCTGCTCATCACGCTGTTCGCCCGCTACATGCGCCCGGTGCTCGAGAGCGGCCGGCTCTACGCCGCGGTTCCGCCGCTGCACCGGATCGAGGTCGCCGGCGGGAAGGAGCCGGTCTACACCTACTCCGAGAAGCAGATGAAGGACGAGCTCAAGAAGATCGCCAACCGCGGCGCAAAGGTGAAGGGCCAGATCCAGCGCTACAAGGGCCTGGGCGAGATGGACCCGGACCAGCTGGCCGAGACAACCATGCACCCCGCCACCCGCACCCTGCGCCGGATCAACCCCGGCGACGTCGAGGCCGCCGAGCGCGCACTCGAGCTGCTCATGGGCAACGACGTCGCGCCGCGCCGCGACTTCATCGTCAGCAGCGCCTCGCGGGTCAACCGCGAGCTCCTGGACACCTGATGGCCCGCAAGCGCTCCTCGTCCAGCCACATCCCGCCCTTCGAGGGCGAGGGCACGATCATCGACACCGACGTCGTCGACGAGCTCGAGTCGTCCTACCTCGACTACTCCTACTCGGTCATCTACTCCCGCGCGCTGCCCGACGCCCGCGACGGCCTCAAGCCGGTGCACCGCCGGATCCTGTTCTCGATGGCCGACAGCGGCCTGCGCCCGGACCGCCCGTACGTCAAGAGCGCGCGGGTCGTCGGCGACACGATGGGCAAATATCACCCGCACGGCGACAGCGCGATCTACGACGCGATGGTGCGCCTCGCGCAGCCCTTCGCGATGCGGGTGCCGCTCATCGACGGGCACGGGAACTGGGGATCTCCTGACGACTCAGCGGCTGCTTCTCGTTACACTGAATGTCGCCTGACAGCAGCATCTTTGCTGCTCACCGACGGACTCGACGAGGAGACCGTCGACCTGGAGGACAACTACGACGGGTCGCTGAAGCAGCCGTCGGTGCTGCCGGCCGCGATCCCGAATCTGCTCGTCAACGGCACCTCCGGCATCGCCGTCGGCATGGCCACCAACATGATCCCGCACAACCTCGTCGAGGTCGTCGATGCGGCGCGGCACCTGCTCGCCCACCCAGAGTCCGACCTCGACGACCTCATGCGCTTCGTCCCCGGCCCCGACCTGCCGACCGGCGGTCAGCTGCTCGGCATGACCGAGGTCCGGTCGGCGTACGAGACCGGCCGCGGCGTCGTGCGCATGCGCGCCACCGCCGAGGTCGGTCCGCTCCCCCGCGGCAAGTCGAGCATCACCGTCACCGAGCTGCCGTACGGCGTCGGCGCCGAGCGCGTCATCGCCAAGGTCAAGGAGCTCGTCAGCGGCAAGAAGCTGCAAGGCATCTCGGACGTCAAGGACCTGACCGACCGTCAGCTCGGCACCCAGCTGGTGTTCGAGGTCAAGGCCGGCTTCAACGGCCAGGCGGTGCTCGCCGAGCTCTATCGGCTGACCCCGCTCGAGGAGAGCTTCGGCATCAACAACGTCGCGCTCGTCGACGGCCAGCCGCGCACCCTCGGGCTCAAGGACCTGCTCCAGGTCTTCCTCGACCACCGGGTCGACGTCGTCACCCGGCGCTCGCGCTACCGGCTGCGCAAGGCGCAGGAACGGGCCCACCTGGTCGAGGGCCTGCTCATCGCGCTGATGGACATCGACCGGGTCGTCCAGATCATCCGCGGCTCGCAGGACGTCGCCGAGGCGCGCGCCGCGCTGGTGGCGCTCATCGGCCTGACCGAGCTGCAGGCCGGCTACGTGCTCGACATGCAGCTGCGCCGACTGGTGGCCCTCGAGGTGGCCAAGCTGGAGGCCGAGCTGGCCGGGCTGCGCGAGACGATCGCCTACCTCGAGGGCCTCCTCGGTGACCCGGAGCTGCTGCGCGGCGTGATCGCCGACGAGCTGGCCGAGGTCGCGGCGGAGCACGGCAGTCCGCGTCGCACCGTCCTGGTCGGCGGGGACCTCAAGGCGCTCGTCACCCAGCGGGCCGCCTCGCTCGAGGTTGCCGACGAGCCGTGCGACGTGGTGCTGTCCAGCGCGGGGCTGCTCGCGCGGACCCCGCTGCACGCCGAGGAGTCCGACCCGTCGGGCCGGAAACGCACCGGCCGGTCGCGGCACGACGTCGTCGTGTCGGTCGCCCGCTCGACGACCCGCGGCACCGTCGGCCTGATCACCTCGGCGGGCCGGGTGCTGCGCGTCGGCGTGCTCGACCTGCCGAGCGTCCCTGCGGTCACGACCGGCGCGCTGTCGCTGCGCGGCGGAGCGCCGGCGAGTGAGTTCGCGCCGCTCGAGCGAGGCGAGCGCATCCTCGGCCTGTCGTCGCTGCCCGACGACGGACCCGGCATCGTGCTGGCCACCCGGCAGGGCGTCGTCAAGCGTGTCGCCCCGGAGTGGCCCGCCAAGGGCGAGGCGGTCGACGTCGTTGCGCTCAAGCCCGGCGACGAGGTGGTCGGCGCCGTCGAGCTGGTGGACGGCGAGGAGGAGCTGGTGCTGTTCGCCTCCACCGGCGACCTGCTCCGCTTCCCAGCCTCCGCGATCCGGCCGCAGGGCCGCTCGGCCGGCGGCATGGCCGGCATGAAGCTCGCCGCGGGCGCGTCGCTGGTCGGCTTCAGTGCCGTCTCGCTCGCCCCGCCCGAGGGGATGCTCGACGTCGTCGACGAGCCCGTCGTCGTGACCGGAGGCGGGTTGCCGCCCGAGGGCCGCGGTCGCGGTCCCGGCGTGGTGTCGTCGGTGAAGGTGACTCCCCTGTCGGAGTACCCGCGCAAGGGCCGCGCCACGGGCGGCGTGCGCTGCCAGCGGCTGCTGTCCGGCGAGGCGCTGCTCGTGCTCGGCTGGGCCGGCCGCGGCCCGGCGTGGGCCGCCGCCGCCTCCGGCGACCCGGTCGAGCTCCCGGCGACGTACGGCAGGCGCGACGGCAGCGGGAGCCCGGTCGACAAGCCCCCCGTCGCGGTCGGTCGCCCGCACCGGTAGGGCGAAGCCGACCGGCCGGTCCGGCTCAGGCCGGGTAGTTGGTCTGCTTCAGCAGCCGGGCCAGGTGGGCGGCGTTCTTACCTCGACTGCCTTGTTCGTTCGCTGCTGACGTCGGCCGGCGGGAAGGGTGACCGGGCTGCCGAGCTGGCTCGCACCCCCGTTCCGCGGGAGGGCACGGACCTGCGGCGCGGCGTGCCTCGTGCGGCGGGTGGTGCACCAGAGGGCAAGGTCCGCCAGATGTGACCGGGCATGCACCGGGCTCTGCGACACGCAGCCCGCCCGCAGCCTGTCGCGAAGCCGTCGAGAACGCAGGCGTCAGACGCCGACGAGCTCGAGGCTGCTGCCGGTGCGGGTCTTGCGGACCCTGACCTGGGCGGGGATGCGGGCGCGCAGCTCGGCGACGTGGCTGACCAGGCCGACCACCCGGCCGCCCTCGCGCAGGCCGTCAAGGACGTCCATGACCTCGTCGAGGGTGTCCTCGTCGAGCGTGCCGAAGCCCTCGTCGACAAACAGCGCCTCGATCCGGGTGCCGCCGGCCTCGGCCTGCACGACGTCTGCCAGGCCGAGCGCCAGGGCGAGCGACGCGAGGAAGGTCTCGCCGCCGGACAGCGTGCTGGTGTCGCGGTCCTGACCGGTCCAGGTGTCGCGGGCGAGCAGGCCGAGCCCCGAGCGGGCGCCGCCCTTGGCGGTGCCGTCGGTGTGCACCAGCGAGTACCGCCCCTGGGTCATGCGCAGCAGCCGCGCGCTGGCGACCTCGGCGACCTGCTCGAGCCGGGCGGCGAGCACGAAGGACGTCAGCGTCATGCGCAGCGCGTTGGACCCGCCGCCGGTGCACAGGTCGGCCAGCCGGCGGGCCTGCGCGGCCGAGGCGACCAGCGGGACGAGCGCCTCGGCAGCGCCGTCGAGCTCCGGGACGAGCTGGGCGAGCGCCCGCACCCGGTCGGCCGCCGCGGCCTCGGCGCCGC
>JAJAYV010000328.1 GCA_026786045.1 Frankiaceae bacterium
CCGTCCGGCAGCAGCGCCACCTTGCCGGGGAAGCGCAGCTCGGTGTCGACCGCCGGCGGCGGGACGTACGCCTGACCGCGCCGCTGCAGGGTCCCCTTGGCCTCGTGCTCGGCCACGAGCTGCTCCACGAGCCGGGCCAGCCCCTCGCCGTGGCCCTCGCCCGAGGCGACGTGCACGAGGTAGCCCTCGGGGTCGACGACGCACAGGGTGGGCCAGGCGCGGACGGCGTACTGCGACCAGGTCGTCAGGTCGGGATCGTCGAGGACCGGGTGGTGCACCTCGTAGCGCTCGACGGCCGCGAGCAGCGCATCGTGGTCGGCCTCGTGCGCGAACTTCGGCGAGTGCACCCCGACGACGTCGAGCACGTCGGCGAAGCGCGCCTCGAGCGGGCGCAGCTCGTCCAGGACGTGCAGGCAGTTGACGCAGCAGAAGGTCCAGAAGTCCAGGAGCAGGATCCGCCCGCGGAAGTCGGCCAGGCGCAGCTCCTTGCCACCTGTCCCGATCCAGCCGCCGGCACCGACGAGCTCGGGGGCACGGACGCGGGCGCGGGGTCGCAGGGAGGTCATACGCCCATCTTCGCGGGCGCCGACCGCCGCTCGCGGGCGGCGTCCAGCCGACGGGTGACCACCGTGGCAGTGGTGCCGTGCACGACGATCGAGACGACCACGGTGAAAGCGACCATCGCCCACAGCAGGTCGGCCTCGGAGAAGGTCGCGGCATTGAGCGCGTACGCCAGGTAGTAGAGCGAGCCGATGCCCCGGATGCCGAAGAAGGCGATCGCCGCGCGCTCGCCGCTGGGCGTGGACGTGCCCGCCAGGCTGTACCAGCCGACGACCGGGCGTACGACGAACAGCAGCACCAGGCCGGCCAGCGCGGCCTGCCAGGTGAGCGGCGCCAGGATCCCCCCGGCGACGGCCCCGCCGAGCAGGACGACCAGGGCGATCATCAGCAGCTGCTCGGTCTGCTCGGCGAAGTCGTGCAGCGTCTCGTGGAACTCGTGGTCCTCCTCGGACCGCCGGAGCACGACCGCTGCGACGAAGACCGCGAGGAAGCCGTAGCCCCCGACGACCTCGGTCGCGCCGTAGGCGAGGAAGGTCCCGGCCAGGGCGACGAAGCCTTCGCCGCGGGAGACCAGGCGCAGCTGCTCCGGGGTGCGGAAGACGACGACGGCAAGCAGCCTGCCGATGAGCAGCCCGCCGACCATCCCGACGACGAGCTTGTAGACGACGTCGATCGCCAGCCACTCCAGCAGCCATCCCGAGGGGTCGGTCCCGGCCAGCGCCATGGCGATGGCGGCGTTGGTGAAGGGGAAGGCCAGCGCGTCGTTGAGCCCGGCCTCGGAGGTCAGCGAGAAGCGCAGGTCGTCCTCCTCGTGCGGGTCGCCACCGGGCGGGCCGACCTGCACGTCGGCGGCCAGGACCGGGTCGGTCGGCGCGAGGCCGGCGCCGCGCAGCAGTGCCGTAGCCGGTGCGAGGCCGACGGCCCACCAGCCGAGCAGCGCGCTGAGCCCGATGGTGACCGGCATGGTGATCGCCAACAGTCGGACCGTCGGGCGCCACGTGGACCAGCCCAGCGGCCGGTCGAGCTTGAGGCCGGCCCCCATGAGCGCGACGATCACGCCGACCTCGGTGAGGTACTCGGTGGCCTTGCTCTGCTCGATCGGGTCCACGGCCAGGAAGCCGAGCGGCAGCGAGAACACCACGGCGCCCAGGACGAGGAACAGCATCGGCGGGCTGGCCGGCAGGTGCCCGATCAGCCGGGGGAGCAGCGCGCCGCCCAGGGCGGCCAGGCCGGCCAGCAGGTAGACCAAGCTGTGGGCGTCGAAGACCTCGAGCACGGGGGCACTCCTCGGTTCAGGGAGAGGTGCCGTGCTCCTGCCCTATGGGGCCCCCCTCACGCAGACGGGCCGGGATCCTCGCCGTCTGCTGGCGGAGAACCCGGCCCGGGGCTGGGTCGTGCGTCGTGCGGTCGTGCGGGTGCTGGGACTGCTAGCGGCCCATGTTGGTGAGGTTGGCGAGCTCCTCACGGCTGGCGCGGGTCGGCGCGGACGCCATCGCGCGGGCCAGGTCGCGGTAGCCCCGCGCGCTGGTGCGGCTCTTGCTGGTACGGATCTTGCGGACGATGCTCATCGGTCCCCCTGCTCGGTGCTCTGCTAATGCCTACGTACATCAGAACGTCACATCGACAGACAGTCGTCCGGGCTGGAGGGTGATCCTCCTGACACTCGTCCGTCACACCGGACGATCGCCCGTACGGGTGGGGGGTGCGGACCGCGTTCAGCCCTCGAAGTACCGGCGCGGGACCTCGACCAGCATCGTCTCGACCTGCTCCCGGGTGACGCCGTGCTCGAGCAGGTACGGGATCACCTCGGTGTGGATGTGCTCGTAGTTCCACTGCGGCAGGAACGGCAGCACACCCGGGTCGATCCAGTCGAGGTAGCAGGCGGCGTCCTGCGACAGGACCATCGAGGCGGCGAAGCCGCGCGCACACATCTCCACCACGATGTCGGCGCGCGCCTCGAAGGTGGTGTCGAGGTTGATGCCGAAGCGGTCCATGCCGAGCACGAAGCCGGCCTCGGCGAGCTCGGTGAGGTGGTCGGCGTCGGTGCTGTCGCCGCTGTGGCCGAGCACGACGCGCCGCGGCTCCACGCCGAGCTCGTCGCAGAGCAGCCGCTTCACGGCCAGGCCCTGCTGGGAGCCGGGGTGGGTGTGCACGGTGATCGGCGTGCCGGTCTCGCGGTGGGTAGCGGCCACGGCGCGCATGACCCGCTCCACCCCGGGGGTCATCCCCTCGTGGTCGATCGCGCACTTGAGCAGGCCGGCCTTGACGCCGGTGCCCGCGATGCCGTCGCGGATGTCCCCGACGAACATGTCGACCATCGGTTCCGGCACGCTCGTGCCGAGCACGGCGTCGAGGGCCGGGCCGCGGTGCTTGAAGAAGAACGGCGCGTCGCCGTAGGTGTAGATACCGGTCGCCACCACGATGTTGAGCTCGACCTGCTCGGCGATCCGGGCGATGCGCGGGATGTAGCGCCCCAGGCCGACGACGGTCGGGTCGACGATGGTGCGCACACCGAGCGCGTGCAGCGACGTCAGCCGCTGCACGGCGTCGGCGACGCGCTCGTCCTCCGAGCCCCACTCGGCCGGGTAGTTCTGCTGCACGTCGGCGGTGAGCACGAAGACGTGCTCGTGCATCAGCGTCGGGCCGAGCTCGGCAGTGTCGATCGGTCCCCGGGCGGTCTGCACCTGCGGCATGCGCGTCTCCTCGTTCGACGGTAGGTGCACGCAGTGTGCAGCAGGTCACAGACCGCTGCGGGGCTACCCCCAGACCAGCGCGGTGGTCGGGTCGCTCAGCACCCGGGCGACGTCGGCGAGGAACTGCGAGCCGAGCTGGCCGTCGACGTTGCGGTGGTCGAAGGACAGCGACAGCTGGGTGACCTGCCGCGGGACCACCGCGCCGTCGACCACCCACGGCATGGGCCGTACGGCCCCGAAGCACAGGATCGCGGACTCCCCGCGGTTGAGGATCGGCGTGCCGTTGTCGACGCCGAACGCCCCGACGTTGGTGATCGTGATCGTGCCGCCGGTCATGTCGGCGGGCGCCGTCCGGCCCGCCTTGGCCGTCTCGGTGAGGTCCTGCAGCGCCCGGGCCAGCTCGGGCAGCGAGAGCTGGTCGGCGTCCTTGACGTTCGGCACGAGCAGCCCGCGCGGGGTCGCCGCGGCGATGCCGAGGTGCACGTAGTCCTTGACGACGATCTCCTGGGCCGCCTCGTCCCACGTCGCGTTGATCTCGGGGTTGCGGGACACCGCCAGCAGCAACGCCCTGGCGACGAACAGCAGCGGCGTGACCTTGACGCCCTCGAACTCCGGCATCACCTGCACCTTCGGGCGCAGCTCCATCGTCGGGGTCATGTCCAGGGTGATGAACTCGGTGACGTGCGGCGCGGTGAACGCGCTCTCCACCACCGCCGCGGCGCTGTGCTTGCGCACCCCCTTGATCGGGATGCGCCGCTCGCGCGTCGCCGGGTCGTACGACGCGGCCGTCTCGGCCGGGGCGTTCGCGCCGACGGCGCCCTCCACGTCCTCGCGGGTGATGGTGCCGCGCGGTCCGCTGCCCCTCATCTCGGTCAGGTCGACGCCGAGGTCCTTGGCGAGCTTGCGGACCGGCGGCTTGGCCAGCACCTCCGGCGCGGCGGAGCGGACCGCCGCCGTCTGCCCGACCTGCAGCGCCGACACCCGAGCCGGCGGCGGGGGCGGCGGC
>JAJAYV010000329.1 GCA_026786045.1 Frankiaceae bacterium
ACCCCCCCCCCCCCCCGGGGGGCGCGGGGGGGCCCCTGGGCCCCCGCGGGGGCGCGGGGGGGTTTGGGGGCGCCCCCTAACCCCCGCGGGGGCGGCCCCCCCCCCCCCCCCCCGGGGCGGGCGCCCCCCCCGGGGGCGCGGGGGCGCCGGCCGCCGCCGCCCCCCACGACGGCGACCAGGGGGGTGCGGGGGCTCACGCTTCGAGCATGCCCGAGGCCACCCGGACCGGCGCGACAGAGGACGGCTGGACCAGCCGCGGAGTCCGACGCCGCCACCGGCTGAGCCCGACCTAGGCTCGCCGGGTGAGCAGTCGCCGCCGTCCCCCCGCCCGTCCGACCGGTGCGCCGTCGCCGAGCGGGTCCGGTGCGCCGGTCCCGGTGGTCGGCGCCCGCGAGCCCTGCCCGTGCGGCAGCGGCAAGCGCTACAAGGCCTGCCACGGCAAGGGCTCGGGCGAGGACCGCAGGCTGGTGACCCGGCCGTTCGCCGGGCGGGTCGACGAGACCGAGTGGGTGGCGCTGCGTGAGATCGTGCCGGCCGCCACCGCGCCGCTGCACCTGAAGGACCACCCCGACCGCGACGTCACGCTGTCGACGGTGCTGCCGCTGGCCCGGCCGGCGATGGTCCGGGCAGACGGCAAGGTCTTCCTCGGCCTGCAGGTGCAGTCCCGCTCCGGCGACGTCAGCCGGGACCTGGCCGCCGCGCTGGAGCAGGCGCTGGAGGCCGCGCCCGGCACGAGCGTCCAGCCGACCGGGCTGCCCGGCCCCGGCCCGCGGCTGCAGGACCTGCTCACCGACGAGCCGCTCGAGACCACGCTCCACCCGGGCTTCGACTACTGGGTCGAGGGGGCCGACGACCCGACCGGCGAGGTCGCCGCGTCGATGGAGCGGGCGAACGCCTCCGTCGTGCCGACCGCCCTGCTCGAGGGGGTGCAGTCGGCGTACTGGTGCCGGATGAAGGCGCGCACCCACCTGCGCTGGGTGCTGCCCGAGGACGAGGACCCGCTGCTCGACGCGCTGTCCCGGCTGGCCGTCGGCGGCGGGCTCGCGATCGGCCCCGACACCCGCTACGTCGGGTCGTTCCGCGCCCATGGCCTGCTCGTGCCGGTGTGGGACATGCCGTACGACCGGGAGCCGGGCGAGCTGGAGGAGCCGGTCGTCGCCCTGCGCGCCCGCCTCGACGAGGCGCTCGCCGACAGCACGCCGCTGACCGGCGAGCAGCGCCGGGCCCGTTCCGGGCTGCTCAGCCGCCAGCTGACCCTGAACTAGTCGGGCAGCGGGTCGCGCGCCACCGGGCAGCTCATGCAGCGCGGGCCGCCCCGCCCGCTGCCGAGCTCGCTGCCGGCGATCCGCACGACCTCGATGCCGGCCTTCTCGAGCCGGTCGTTGGTCTCTGTGTTGCGCTCGTACGCGACGACCAGCCCGGGCGCGAGCGCGAGGGTGTTGTTGCCGTCGTCCCACTGCTCGCGCTCGGCGGTGACGGGGTCGAGCCCGGTGTCGATGGTGCGCAGCCGGTCCAGGCCCATCGCGGCGGCGGCCGCGACGAGGAAGGGCTGCGGGGCGCTGACCTCGAGCCCGTGGTCGGCGTGCGGCGTCACGGTGTAGGCGGCCAGCGTGTCGGCCACCGCCGGGAACATCACCACCGAGTCCCGGTCGACCATCGTGCAGATCGTGTCCAGGTGCATCGTCGCCCGCTCCTGCGCGATCGGGACGGCGAGCACGGTGTGCGCGATGCCCGCCTCGAAGGCGCGCAGCGCGAACGCCTCGACCCCGGCGGGGGTGGTGCGCTGGCCGGTGCCGACGGCGACCACGCCGGGGCTCATCACGAGGACGTCGCCGCCCTCGAACCACGCCTCCTCCTTGTTGCCGCCGTAGAGCAGCGGGGTGCCGGCGAAGCGCGGGTGGTGGCGGTAGATCGCCCCGGTGAGGGCGCGCTCGCGCTGCCGGGCGTGCATCGACGGGCTGGTGATCGCGACGTGGTCGTCGACCCACACCGCCGAGTCGCGGGTGAAGAGCAGGTTCGGCAGCGGCCGCACGACGAAGTCGCCGGGACCGGCCAGCCTCGCGACGACGCCGTCCGGTCCGTGCGACGGCAGCTCGTCGTGGGTGAGCCCGGCTCCCAGCACGCCGGCCAGCTCCTCGCTCGACAGGTCGAGCAGCCAGGCCGTGAGCACCGACGCCAGCGACGGCCCGACCTCGGTCGGCGCGACCGCCGAGCGGACCACCTCCTCGCGGGCCTGCGCGGAGTCCAGGGTCTGCACGAGCAGCTCGGTCAGGTAGAGCACCTCGACGCCGCGGTCGCGCAGCGCCTGCGCGAAGCCGTCGTGCTCCTCCTGCGCGCGGGCCACCCACGGCAGGCCGTCGAAGAGCAGGTCGGCGCTGTTGCGCGGGGTGAGCCGGGACAGCTCCGCCCCTGGCCGGTGCAGCACGACGCTGCGCAGCCGCCCCACCTCGCTGGCGACGCGGTGCGGGGACGACGCGGGCGCGGTCATGGGCTGCACCCTAGGCCCGCCCCCGCCGGGCCGTCAGGCGGTGTCAGGCGACGTCGGCCTCATCGACGAGCCGCGCGCGCAGGTCGGCGAAGAAGGCCAGGTTGATCTGCGCTCGCCACCAGGCGCCCTTGACCATCCGAGGGCCCCACTCCGGTCGCTCGGTGGCCAGCGGCTCGATCGCCTTGTCCATCCAGTCCTTGCCGTGGACCGGGTCCACCTCGGCGTGCTCGACGTAGAAGGGGTAGGCGCCGGTCGGCGCGCCCAGCCGGTCGAAGGCCTTGAGCACCATCCGGCAGCGCGGGCCGGCCTGCAGCTCGAGCAGCCCGAGCGCACCGATCATCTCCGGCTGCAGCCCGCCGGTTCTTCAGCTCGGCGACCGCGGGGGCGTGCTGGTGGCGGGCGGCGTCGCCGACGATCTCGAGCGGGGCGGTGTGCAGGTCGTAGATCCGCAGCAGGGTGAGGAAGCGGTCCCGGCGGTCGACGGGGATGGCGGTGCGCAGCAGCGCGAGGGCGTGGCCGCCGTCGCGCAGGGCGGCGGTCAGCTGGTCCGAGGTCATGGGCAGGGTCCTCGCAGGTGGTTCGACACGACAGTTCGCTCCTGCCCCCCGGTACGCGGCTGTAACGCCGTTGCAGCCCACCCCTGAGCCGACCGCCGGAGCGACCCGGTTAGGTTCGCGGGCATGGGACTCCTGGACGGCAAGGTCGCGATCGTCACCGGCGCGGGACGCGGCCTCGGCCGCGGTGAGGCGCTCGAGCTCGCCCGCGAGGGCGCCGGCGTCGTCGTCGGCGAGGTCGACGAGGCGGCCGGTCAGGCCGTCGTCGACGAGATCGTCGCGGCGGGCGGCACCGCTGTGCTGGCGGTCGGCGACTGCTCGGATATCGGCGCGGCGCAGGCCGTCGTGCGCATCGCGGTCGAGCAGCTCGGTCGGCTCGACGCGCTGGTCAACAACGCCGGCATCCTGCGCGACCGCACCCTGGCGAAGATGACGCCGGAGGAGTGGGACGCCGTCATCAAGGTGCACCTGCGCGGCCACTACGCGCCGACGCACGCCGCTGTGCACCACTGGCGCGAGGCCGGCCGGCCGGGGCACGTCGTGTGCACCGCCTCGACCAGCGGCATCCTCGGCAACTTCGGCCAGAGCAACTACGGCGCGGCCAAGGCCGGCATCGCCGCCTTCGCGCAGATCGTCGCGCAGGAGAACTGGAAGCACGGCATCACCGTCAACGCCATCTGCCCCGCGGCGCGCACCCGGATGACCGAGGGCGCGTACGGCGAGAAGCTCGCCGGCGCGGGCGAGGAGGGCTTCGACTTCTGGCACCCGGACAATGTCGCGCCCTTCGTCGCCTTCCTCTGCAGCGACGCGAGCAGCCACATCAGCGGCAAGGTGTTCGGCGTGCAGGGCGACACCGTCGAGCTCTACCGGCCGTTCACGTCGGAGGCGTTCCTACAGAAGGGCGGCGCCCGCTGGACGGCCGAGGAGCTGGCCGGTCGGGTCGACGAGCTGTTCGCCGAGACCGGCATCGAGCCCGCCGCGCAGAACGGAATGGCCCGCCTGCGCTTCTCGATGACCCAGCGCAGCTGACGGGTCCGCCCGTCAGGTCACGGGCAGGTCACGGGCGGCGTACTGTCCGCGGGTGCGTGTCTTCCTGACCGGTGGCACCGGCTTCCTCGGCGGCGAGGTCGCCCGGCTCATGCGCGCGCGTGGCGACGCCGTGCGCGCCCTCGTCCGCGACCCGGAAGCGCCCGCGGCCGTGCGGCTGCGCGAGCTCGGCTGCGACCTCGTCAAGGGCGACCTGTCCGACGAGGAGCGTCTTGTCGACGCCTGCCGGGGCAGCTCCGCGGTGGTGCACTGCGCGGCGGTCTACGCCGTCGGGGTACCGGCCTCGCGCCGCGACGAGCTCGTCGACGCCAACCTGCGCGGCACCGAGCGGGTGCTCGGAGCGGCGCTGACCGTCGGGCTCTCGCGCGCGGTGCACGTCTCCACCGTCGCCGTCTTCGGCGACACCGGCGGCGAGGTCGCCGACGAGTCCTGGGTGCGCACCGCGCCGGGCTGGACGTCGGTCTACGAGGAGACCAAGGTTTGTGCGCACAAGCGCGCGCAGGAGATCGGTGCGCGCGGGCTGCCGCTGGTCACCGTGCTGCCCGGCGTCGTCTACGGCCCCGGCGACCCGAGCACGGTCGGCGACCTGGTCGACCGCTTCCTGGCCGGTCGGCTGCCGGCCCTGCCGTTCCCGGACCTGGGCGTGACGCCGGTGCACCGCGACGACGTGGCCGACGGGGTGCTGCGTGCGCTCGACGACGGCGTCGCCGGCGAGTCGTACGTCCTGGCCGGCGAGCCGCTGCGCATGCGCGAGCTGGTCGCACTGCTCGCCGAGGTGAGGGGGCGCCGCGCGCCGCTGGTCAGCGTGCCGACCCCGCTGCTGCGGGCGATGGCGCCGGCGGGTGGTCTGCTCGGGCC
>JAJAYV010000330.1 GCA_026786045.1 Frankiaceae bacterium
CCCCGGCCCAGCGCCGGGCGGCCCGGCACGACGCCGCACCGCTTGCGGGGGGTGTGCTGGGGGGGGGCCGCGGCCGCGTCGACCGCGGCCGGGCCGGTGAGCAGCGCGCGCAGGAACCAGCGCGGCCCGTCGACCCCCAGGAAGCGGGCAGGCGCCAGCACCTTGCCCTGGCCGGCGACCTCGGTGGGGACGGCGGCGTGCAGCTCGGTGCCGAAGGGGCCCTCGACGTCGACGGCCTTGCCGCCGCCCTCGCGCAGGGTCGTCGCGATCTCGGCACGGACCTCGTCCCAGATGCCGGCCTTGCGCGGCGCGGCGAAGACGTTGACCTGCATCGCGCTGGCGCCGCGCACGAGCGTGGCGGCGACGACCTCGCCCTCGGGGCTGACGTCGACGCGCACCTCGGTGTCCGGCGGCACCGGCACGCGCAGGCCGCCGAGGTCGATCCGGTTCACGTCGTCCGAGGGCGCGTCGGCCTCGTCCCAGGGACCCTGCGGGCGAGCCGGCGCGACGGCCTCGGCCTCGGGGACGACGACCTCCTCGACGGGGGCGGCCTGCTCGTCGAGCTCGTCGGGCGACGCCTTCTTCTTGCGACCGAACACGGTCAGCCTCCAGCTGAGGGGTGAGGGACGACGGGGTCGGAGCCGCCGGCGGCGTGACCACCGGTGGAGCCGTGCCCGCCCGTGCCGCGCGCGGACGGCGGGAGCTCGTCGAGCGTCTCCCGCCAGACGACCTGCTCCACGCGCTGCACGACGAGCTGGGCGACCCGGTCCATCCGGCGCAGGTGCAGCACCTCGCGGGGGTCGTGGTTGATGACCACGACCATCACCTCGCCGCGGTAGCCCGCGTCGACGGTGCCGGGGGCGTTGACGAGCGAGACGCCGTGCCGGGCCGCCAGGCCTGAGCGCGGGTGCACGAAGGCCGCGTAGCCCTCCGGCACTGCCAGCGCGATGCCGGTGCGCAGCAGCACCCGCTCGCCGGGCGGGACGTCGGCGTCCTCGGTCGTGACCAGGTCGCAGCCGGCGTCGCCGGGGTGCGCATAGCCCGGGAGCGGGACCTCCGGGTGCAGCCGGCGGACCGGGACCTCGAGCACGGACGACCTCTTGACGGCGGCGGGAGCGGCCCGGGACCGGACCGGGGACGACCGTACCCGCGCCCGCACGTACCGTCGGCGGACCACTACGCGAGAGGCTGCACCCCATGACCAAGTCCGTCCTCGTCACCGGCGCCAACAGCGGCATCGGCCTGGTGACCTGCCTCGAGCTGGCCGCCGCCGGCTACGACGTCCTGGGCACCACGCGCGGCGAGGCCAAGGCCGAGGTCGTGCACCGGGCCGCCGGCGAGCGCGGCGTGCAGGTGCGCACCGTGACGATGGACGTCGACGACGAGGCGAGCTGTCGCACCGCCCTCGACGAGGTCGCCGAGCTCACCGACGGCGGTCCGTGGGCGGTCGTCAACAACGCCGGCTACGCGCAGTCCGGTGCGGTCGAGGACGTCAGCGACGAGCTGGTCCGCGCCCAGCTCGAGACCAATGTGGTGGCGCCGCTGCGGATCGCCCGGATGGTGCTGCCGCGGATGCGCGAGCGGGGCGAGGGCCGGATCGTGAACATCAGCTCGGTCGCCGGGCGGATGTCCACGCCGCTCATGGGCTGGTACTGCGCGAGCAAGCACGCGCTGGAGGCCGTCACCGACGCGCTGCGCATGGAGGTCGAGGCCGACGGGATCCGCGTCGTGCTCGTCGAGCCCGGCATGTTCGGCACCGACATCTGGTCCGCGGCCGCGGAGGGCGGCTTCCCCGAGCCGGGCAGCGCCCGCTACGCCGCGGCGTACGCCCGGGCGCAGGCCCTCTCCGCCCGCGGGGCCGGCAGGCTGCCCGACCCGGTCTGGGTGGCACGCACCGTCCGGGTGGCACTGGCCAACCCGGTGCCGCTCGCGCGCTACGTCGTGGGCGCCGACGCGGTGGCCGGCGTGCTCACCGAGGCGCTGGTCCCGACCGTGGTCTCCGACTACGTCAAGGCGGTCGGCTCCGGGCTGCGCTCGCTGCCCGTGAAGATCCCGTTCCTCGGGTGACGGGGCCTCGGGTGACGGGGGCCTCGTACGACCGGTCGCTGCGGGCGCCGCTGCCCTGGTGGCTCGGCGGACTCGCGCTGGCGGTCCTGCTCGCTGCCGCCATCCACGCCGGCGGCGACGGTGCACGCGCGGTCGTGCCGTACATCGTGGTGCCGGCGCTGGTGCTGGGGGGGCTGGGGCTGGCCTCCGCCGGCCGGGTGCGGGTTGCCGACGGGGTGCTGCACGTCCCCCGGGCACGCATCCCGCTCAACCACGTCGGCGGCGTGACGCCACTCGACCGCGACGGCACCCGCCAGGTCCGCGGCCCGCTCGCCGAGCCGCGGGCGTACGTCGCGACCCGGCCGTGGCTGACCGGCTCGGTGCGGGTGCAGGTCGAGGACCCGGAGGACGACACGCCCTACTGGCTGGTGGGCGCGCGCGACCCCGGGGCCCTCGCCCGCGCGATCGCGGAGCAGCGCTCAGCCGGCTAGCGGTCCGGCTCCAGGGCCGACGGCTTGTGCACAGCCTCGCCACCGGACTTGTCGCTCTTCACGAGGTACTGCGGGTCGTCGGGGGACGCCTTGACCGTGCGTCCGGCCTCCTCGGTCTCCTTCGTGATCTTCTTCTCGACCTTGCCCTCGGCCGTGCCGCCGTGGCTCTTCCAGGTCACCTTGTCGCCCTTGTGGAACTCGTCCGCCATGTCTTCGTGCCTCCTCGGGTCAGGGGGTGTGCGCGCTATCCCTACCCGCAGGACGTGTCCGGCGCACCGACGACGGGCAAGGCGATGACGACGCACATCGAGCACGCACACACGCAGACGGAGGTCGGGTCATGGCAGTCGGGTCGAAGCTGATCGGCATCGGGACCGGGATCGCGGTCCGCAAGATCAGCGAGAAGGGCCTGACCAAGGTCTGGCAGCGCACCAAGCACAGCGACCCGCCGGCCGACCCCGCCTCGCCGGGGACGCCGTGGCCGGAGGCCCTGTCCTACGCCGTGGCCAGCGGCGTCGCGATCGGCGTGGCCCGGCTGGTGGCCACCAAGGGCGCGGCGACGGCAAAGATGAAGCTCACCGGCCGGGTGCCGGAGGGCATGGAAGGTCCGCGGCCGACCCCGATGAGCCGGCTGACCGGCAAGCCGTAGTCGGGCCTATCCTGCGCACCGTGGACGCTGCGCTGGACCCTGAGGACGTCGCCTTCGCCGGTGTGACCGGCCAGCGGGCGCTCTTGCGCGAGGGCCGCCTGACGGCCGTCGACCTGCTCGAGCTGTCGCTCGCGCGGATCGACCGGCTCGACGGGCGGCTCAACGCCTTCCGGACCGTCTTCCGCGAACAGGCCAGGACCGAGTCCGAGGCCGTCGACCGGGCGCTGCGGGCGGGCGGGGACGACCGGCCGCTGCTCGGCGTCCCCGGCGCGGGCAAGGGCAACATGGCCGTCGCCGGGCCCGCGCCGTCCATGGGCACCGGCTCGCCCCCGCCGGTGGGCGGTCGCGCC
>JAJAYV010000331.1 GCA_026786045.1 Frankiaceae bacterium
CGCCCGCGCCGGCCAGGAGCGCCGCGAGCTGCGGCGGCCGCCCCAGCCGCTCCTCGACCGTGTCCACCGCCAGCAGACCGGCCAGCGCCGCCGGCACCGACGCAGCCGCGACGAGCAGCGCCGTACGCCGGTCCAGCGCGCGCAGATCCGCGCGCAGTTCCCAGGCGATCCCCAGGCAGGAGCCGGCGTGCAGCCCGGCGGCGAACGTCGTCCGGTCCTCCGGCGGCGGCCAGCCGAGCAGCCACGGCACGAGCACGAGCTGCGCGCTCGAGGACACCGGGACGACCTCGGCCACCCCCTGAGTCACCCCGAGCGCGACAGCCCAGGAGGTCCTCAGCCGCCGACGCCGGACAGCTCGAGCGCCTCCAGCGCGGTCCGCAGCGTCGCCTTGCGCTCGTCGAGCGTGCCGATGAAGGGGGACAGCGTCAGCGTCGTGACACCCGACGCGGCGAGCACCTGCATCTTCTCGGCGATGCGCTCCTTCGAGCCGAGCAGCGAGGTGGCGTCGAGGAACTCGAACGGCACCGCCGCGGCGGCCTCGTCGTACTTGCGGTCCAGGTAGAGGTCCTGGACCTTCCCCGCCGCCTCCTCGTAGCCCATCCGCGAGGCGAGCTGGTTGTAGAAGTTCTTGTCCCGGCTGCCCATGCCGCCGACGTAGAGCGCGGCGTACCAGCGGATCGGG
The DNA here is from genome assembly GCA_026786045.1 of Frankiaceae bacterium. Taxonomy (GTDB): domain Bacteria; phylum Actinomycetota; class Actinomycetes; order Mycobacteriales; family SCTD01; genus SCTD01. Next base: position 683 of record JAJAYV010000331.1, read on the forward strand.
TCGGCGCAGGCGCGCGGGTCGTCGCCGATGACGATGGGCACGGTCGGGACGACGTCGAAGCCCTCCATCGTCTTGCCGGCCTTCTCGCGGCCGGCTGCGATCTGGGCGAGCTGGTCCTTCGCGAAGTCCGGCGAGTAGAAGATCGCCAGCCAGCCGTCGAACAGCTCGCCGGCCAGCTCGAGGTTCTTCGGCCCGACGGCCGCGAGGTACATCGGGATGTGCTCGCGCACCGGGTGCACGGTCAGCTGCAGCGCCTTGCCGGGCCCGTCGGGCAGCGGCAGGACGTAGTGCTGGCCGTCGTACTTCACCTTCTGGCGGGACAGCGCCAGCTTGACGATGTCGGAGTACTCGCGGGTGCGGGCCAGCGGCTTGTCGAAGCGCACGCCGTGCCAGCCCTCGGAGACCTGCGGGCCGGAGACACCCAGGCCCAGGCGGAAGCGGCCGCCGGACAGCGTGTCGAGGGTGGCGGCGGTCATCGCGCAGTTCGCCGGGGTGCGGCCGGGGATCTGGAAGATGGCCGAGCCGATGTCGATCTGCGTGGTCTGCGCGCCGACCCAGGCCAGCACCGTCGGGGCGTCGGAGCCGTAGGCCTCGGCCACCCAGGCAACGGAGTAGCCGAGGTCGTCGGCCTCCTTCGCGAGCGCGAGGTTGTCGGCGTCGTTGCCGGAACCCCAGTAGCCGAGGTTGAGGCCGAGCTTCACGGTTGTCTCCAGGTGGGTCGGGTGCCGGTGTGGCGGCAGGGTATCGACCGGCCGCCCGACTAGCGTCTGCGCCAGGAGAAGGAGGGACCGTGAAGCAGCGTCATCTCGGCCGCAGCGGCCTGATCGTGTCCCGCCTGGCCCTCGGCACGATGACCTGGGGGCGCGACACCGACGAGGATGACGCGGCCGCGCAGCTCATCGCCTTCCGCGAGGCGGGCGGCACGCTCGTGGACACCGCGAACACCTACGCCGGCGGCGAGAGCGAGCGGGTGCTCGGCCGGCTGCTCGCCGACGTCGTGCCGCGCGACGAGGTGGTGCTGGCCACCAAGGCGTACGGCGTCACCGGCCCCGGGCCGATGGGGCGCGGCACGAGCCGCGGACACCTGCTGTCCGCCCTCGACGCCAGCCTCGAACGGCTCGGCGTGGACCACGTCGACCTGTGGCAGCTGCACGCCTGGGACCCGGTCACCCCGTGGGACGAGGCGCTGGCCGCGGTCGACACCGCGGTGCAAAGCGGCAAGGTGCGCTACGCCGGCGTCTCCAACTACTCCGGCTGGCAGCTCGCCGCCACCAGCACCTGGCAGAAGGCGCTGCGCCACGCACCTATCGTCAGCGACCAGGTCGAGTACTCCCTGCTCCAGCGCGGCATCGAGCGCGAGGTCGTGCCGGCGGCGCAGGCGCTCGGGGTCGGGCTGCTCCCCTGGTCCCCGCTGGGCCGAGGGGTGCTGACCGGCAAGTACCGCAACGGGTCGCCGGCCGACAGCCGCGGCGCCAGCGAGCACTTCAAGGGCTTCGTCGCGCCCTACCTCGACGAGTCCTCCCGCTCGGTCGTCGACTCCGTGCTCACCGCGGCCGACGGGCTCGGGGTCTCCCCCGTCGCCGTCGCGCTCGCGTGGGTCCGCGACCGGCCCGGCGTGGTCGCCCCGATCGTGGGGGCGCGCACCGCCGCGCAGCTGCAGGCAGCGCTGGCCGCGGAGTCGGTCGAGCTGCCGCCGGCGATCCGCGAGGCCCTCGACGACGTGTCCGCGCCGGACCTCGGCTATCCCGAGCGGATGCCGCGCTGGTCCTCCGACGATCTCGAGGACTGAGGCAGGGCTGATACTGATGCGCGTGGATTACGAGTACCGCGCCCTGCAGGTGTCACGCGACATCCCGGGCGAGCAGCTGCGCCAGACGCTGTCCATCCACGCCGAGTTCGGCGGCTGGGAGCTGGCCGGGCACCGGATCTACGGCGACGGGAAGCGCCAGATCACGGTGCGGCGCCGCCTGCGCCCCGGCCCGCAGCCGCCGCTCGCGACCTGATCAGGCCGCTCACGACCTGATCCCGCCCGTCACGACCCGATCGGGCCCGCTCACGGCCTACCCGCCCCTTCGAGCTGGTCCGCGCCGGCTGGCGCGCGGGTGCGGCGATCTTGCCGGCGTGCCACCGCGCGAGATCGCCACATCCGGAGCCTGATCGGGAAGTGGCGATCAACACCCCGGGGCCGAGCGCGCGTGATCGCCACATTGGAGGTCGAGCAGGGCGCCCTGGTCTTGTCAGCACGGGAGGTTGAAGGCAGGCCCCACGGGCGGGTCGCCGGGCAACGGGCGCCTCAGCGCGGCCAGGCGACCTCGGCCTCGAGCGCGGCCATGTCCACGTCCAGCAGGGCGCTGCGCGGCTGCTCGACGTAGCCGGCGTCGATCAGCTGCCAGCAGCGGACCGTACGGACGTCAGGGTCGGCGACGAGGATCTCGTCGATGCCGTGACGGGCGTAGAAGTCGAACTTGGCGAAGGTCTCGTCGTCGGGCGACAGCACCTCGATGACCATCGCAGCCGTTGGGACGTAGAGCGTCCCGGGGCGGGTCCGGTGGTAGCCGCCGTCCGGCACCCGGAAGTCGTCGGGCTCGCCGACGTTGAAGGAACTGCCCGGGATGAGCCCGCCCGCCTTCGCTCGGGGGAACAACACCCCCCGCAGCTCCTCCTCGACGATCCCGTGATCGCTGTGAGCGTGCGGCGCCATCACGTACACCCCGTCCCAGACCTCGTCATGACCGTCCAGTCCGAGCCGGCGGCGCTTCTCGATCAGCGCCTCGAGCTCTGCCGGGCGCTCGCCCAGAACGACAGTCCGCATGGCCCTCATCCTCCTTGTCACTGCCAGGGTGGACGGGTTGTCAACAGGGCCGGAAGTCATGACCTGTCGAGGAACTGGTCCAGCACCCGCACGCCGAAGCGCAGCGAGTCCAGCGGCACCCGCTCGTCGACGCCGTGGAACATCCCCGAGAAGTCCAGGTCGGCCGGCAGCCTCAGTGGCGAGAAGCCGAAGCAGCGCATCCCGAGCCGGCTGAAGCTCTTGGCGTCGGTGCCGCCCGACAGCATGTACGGCACGGCGCGCGCGCCCGGGTCCTCCGCCTTGAGCGAGGCCGCCATCGCCTCGACCAGCGCGCCTTCGAAGTCGGTCTCCAGCGCGATGTCGTAGTGGACGTACTCCCGCACGACGCCGGGGCCGATCGCCTCGTCGACCTCGCGCTCGTACTCGTCCTCGAAGCCGGGCAGGAAGCGCCCGTCGACCATCGCCGAGGCGCTGCCCGGGATGACGTTGTGCTTGTAGCCGGCGTCGAGCATGGTCGGGTTGGCGGTGCCGCGCAGCGTCGCGCCGACGATCCGGGCCAGCGGGCCGAGCTTGGCGACGGTCGCCTGCATGTCGTCGGGGTCGAGCTCGATGCCGAACGCGTCGCTGACCTCACCGAGGAACGCCCGCACGGTCTTCGTCACGTGGATCGGGAAGTCGTACGCCCCGAGCCGGGCCACGGCCTCGCTGAGCCGGACGACGGCGTTGTCCTCGTTGACCATCGACCCGTGGCCGGCCGTGCCGGTCGCGGTCAGGCGCATCCACGCCATGCCCTTCTGGGCGGTCTCGATCATGTAGAGCCGCAGGTCGTCGTTGACCGACAGCGAGAAGCCGCCGACCTCGCTGATCGCCTCGGTGCAGCCCTCGAACAGCTCGGGGTGCTTCTCGACCAGCCACTGTGCACCGAAGACGCCGCCGGCCTCCTCGTCGGCGACCAGCGCCAGCACCACGTCGCGCGGGGGCTTGCGACCGGTGCGCATCCGGTCGCGCACGACCGCCAGCGTCATCGCGTCCATGTCGAGCATGTCGACCGCCCCGCGGCCCCACAGCATCCCGTCGGCGATCTCGCCCGCGAACGGGTCGTACGTCCACTGCTTGGGCTCGGCCGGCACGACGTCGAGGTGTCCGTGGATGAGCAGCGCGGGGCGGCTGCGGTCCTCGCCCTCGATGCGGGTGACGACGCTGGTGCGGTTCTGCGC
>JAJAYV010000332.1 GCA_026786045.1 Frankiaceae bacterium
GCCGAGAGCCCGCTGCACCGCCGCCTCGTCGACGTCGTCGAGCGAGGCACCCGGGTAGTCCTGGCCGAGCGCTGCCTCGAGGTCGTCGAGGTCGGCCAGCTCCTCGAGCGCGGTGGTCGCGTCGCCCATCCCCATCGCCCCCTCGCCGCGCATCCGCTCCCGCCCACCCCAGGGCAGGTCCGGCCGGGCGTTGCGCAGGCTGTCGCCGAGCTGGGCCATCTGCGCCTGCAGGTCGAGGTCCATCGCGCCCTGCATCAGCTCGCCGAGCTCCTGGCGCTGCTGGGGGGTGAGCGAGTCCATCAGCCGCTGCTGGGCGGCGGCCCGCCGGGCCAGCTCGTCGACAAGATCCTCGAGCGTGTCCGGGTCGGACGGGAAGAACTCCCCGTGCTTGCCCATGAAGTCGTCGAACTGCTCCTGCGTGTGCTCGCCGCGGGCGTCGGCCTCGAGCATCACGTTGAGGTCGGCGAGCATGTCCTTGACCGCCTGCATCGCCTCGGGCGAGGCGTTCTCGAGCGCCTCCTTCATCCCCTTGAACTGGCTGTCGAGCACCTCCCGCCGCAGCAGGTCGTCGATCGCCTCGTACGCCGCCCGTGCCTCGTCGCTGCGCCAGTCGTAGGGCTTGAGCGCCTGCACGGCCCGGGCGGTGTCGGCCGGCAGGGTGTCGAGCTCCAGCTCGCGCATCCTCGCGGCGTCGGACGGGTCGGGGAACAGCTCGCGCCGCTCGGCTTCTAGCGCCTGCTCGAGCAGCTCGCGCACCTCCTGCAGCGTGCCGTCGAGCTGCCCCTTCTGGCGGGCCTGCCGCTGCCGCTTGGCGACCTGCCGGCGCAGGTCGTCGAGCCCGCGCAGCCCATCGGCACCGCGGCGCAGCAGGTCGCGCAGCGCCTGCCGCGCGCTCGCGCCGTCGAGCACCGCCTCGCCGATCTCGTCGAGCGCGGCGGCGACGTCGTACGGCGGCTCGAGCGGGTCGCGCCCGCCGGACCAGGAGCCGTAGCGGTAGGCCGCGCTGCTCATCGCCGACCGGCCCGGGCGTTGAGGTAGCGGCAACCGGCTTGCAGCGCCAAGGCCGCGCCCACCACCGCGATCACGGCCCCGGCCGGGAGCCACTGGCCCGACAGCAGCTTGATCGGGACCAGTGCGAGCACGACCGCCAGCGCCGCCTGGGGCAGCGTGGCGAGGACCGCCTGCGTGCGCCCGCGGAGCGCGAAGTCGTAGAGGAAGGGCAGCCGCGACAGCCGGTTGGTGCGCGCCCGCTCGGCATCGCGTGCGGCCTTGTCGCCAGCGGGGCGCTTGGCACCGACGTCAGGCACGACCGTCCTCGTTCCGCTCGAGGTAGGCCTGCATCGCGAGCCGGCGCTGCAGGCGGTTCGCCGCCAGCACTGGCGCCATCAGCGGGCGGACGACCAGCAGCACGACGAGCAGCATCGCCGGCAGGAGCAGCCAGGGCGGCGCCTCCAGCGCGGTGATCGTGTAGCCGAGGACGAAGAACGCCCCGAGCGTCAGCACCGCCGTGAGCAACACCCGTCGCCGCAGGGCGAACGAGTCCGGGGTGTCCGGGTGGAGGTCGTCGCGCAGGTCGGGAGGCACGTCAGCCGCCGTAGACCGTCCGGCCGGCGACCTCGTCCTTGGCCAGCCGGCGGTTGAGGTGCAGGCCCTCCAGCGCGAGCTCGAGCGCGGCCGCGGCCAGCCCGGGCGACTCCTGCTCGATGCCGAGGCGGGACAGGATCGCGGCCAGGCCCGGCACCGGTCCGAGGCCGGCGAGCAGGTCGGCCGCGGGGACGAGGTCGCCGGTCTCGACGGTCGCGCCCTCGTCGAAGCGCCCCTGCAGCCCGCTGAGGTCGACGCCGGCCAGCCGGGCCCGAAAGACGTCGGCGGTCGCCTTGCGCAGCAGGTGCGCGAGGACCTCGAGCTCGCGACCCTCCTCGGCCGACTCGAACTCCACCTTGCCGCGCGCGGCGGGCACCACCGCCGGCAGGTCGCAGACACGGGCGACCGCCTGCGCCTCGCCGGTCACGGCCGCCCGGCGCACGGCGGAGGCCGCGACGGTCTCCGCCGCGGCGACGGCGAAGCGCGCGCTGACCCCGGACCGCTGGTCGACCTGCGGCGACTCGCGCACCAGCCGGGTCCACCGCGCGATGACCTCGACCAGGTGCTCGGGGACGACGACCGTGGTGCCGGGCCACTGCAGCTGCGCCTCCTGCTCGATCAGCTCGACCTCGTGGGACAGGTCGAGCGGGTAGTGCGTCCGCACCTCGGCGCCGAAGCGGTCCTTGAGCGGGGTGATGATCCGGCCGCGGTTGGTGTAGTCCTCCGGGTTGGCGGAGGCGACCAGCAGCAGATCCAGCGGCAGGCGCAGCGTGTAGCCGCGGACCTGGATGTCCCGCTCCTCCAGCACGTTCAGCAGCGCGACCTGGATCCGCTCGGCGAGGTCGGGCAGCTCGTTGACGCTGAAGATGCCGCGGTTGGTCCTTGGCACCAGCCCGTAGTGCACGGTCTCGGGGTCGCCGAGCGTGCGGCCCTCGGCGACCTTGATCGGGTCGACGTCGCCGATGAGGTCGCCCACGGAGGTGTCCGGCGTCGCGAGCTTCTCGCCGTACCGGTCGCTGCGGTGCTTCCACGTCACCGGCGTCGCGTCGCCGTGCTGGGCGACCACGCGCTTGCCCTCCGGGCTGATGGGCGCGTACGGGTGCTCGTTGAGCTCGGAGCCGACCAGCACCGGCGTCCACTCGTCGAGCAGGCCGACCAGCGTACGGATCAGGCGGGTCTTGCCCTGCCCGCGCTCGCCGAGCAGCACGAGGTCGTGGCCGGCCAGCAGCGCCCGTTCGACCTGCGGCAGGACCGTGTCGTCGAAGCCGAGGATGCCGGGGAAGGCGGACTGGCCCGCGGCCAGCCGGGCCAGCAGGTTGTCGCGCACCTCGGCCTTGACCGGCTTGAGGATGTGGCCGCTGGCGCGCAGCTCGCCGAGGGTGGTGTCAGCAGGGGCAGGGGGGACCAGGCTCGTCACCGCTCGACAGTACGTCCGGCTCGCCCGCCCGGCATCCCGCTGCCGGCCCGGTCCCTCCATCACCCGGCAGGGGCGACAGGGACGGGGGCACACCTGTGACACTGCAGGGGTGGCGCGCTTCGGGGACGGACTGGCGGTGAGCGGCGACCTGCTGGCCGCTGCCGAGGCAGCGACGGCCGACGCGCTGGCGCCGCTGGGTGGCCGCGTTCCCGACCTCGTCTGCGTCTTCGTCAGCGGTGCCGACCCCGACGCGTGCACCGCCGCGCTCGAGCACGCCGCGACCTCGGCACCGGCCGGGGCGGTACTGGGCTGCAGCGCCGGCGGCGTCATCGGCGGCGCCACCGGGGTGGAGGGACGGCCGGCGGTCAGCGTGTTCGCCGC
>JAJAYV010000333.1 GCA_026786045.1 Frankiaceae bacterium
ATCCTCGTATGGCGGCGGCTGCGCCTGTTGTTTATACGAGACCGGGGAGGGCGGGCGCGCCCGCCTTGGGGGGCGGCGGCACCTTCTTGGCGCCGCTGACGATGTCCTTGAAGCCCTGGCCGGGGCGGAACTTCGGGACAGAGGTCTTCTTCAGCTTCACCGCCGCGCCCGTGGAGGGGTTGCGGGCGGTGCGGGCGGCGCGCTCGACCTTCTCGAAGACGCCGAAGCCGCTGATGCCGACCTTCTCGCCCTTGGCGACGGCGCGGGTGATGGCGTCGACGACGGCCTCGACGGCAGTGCTCGCGGACTTGCGGTCACCGAGCCTCTCGGTCACGGCCTCGATCAGCTCGGACTTGTTCACGACGTGTCCTCTCGCAGGAACTGCCGAGGCGCTCTGCCCCTTGGGCGCGCACGGTAGGGCCTGCGGGGCGATCACCACAACGACCTCCGCCCCGGCAGTCGCCTGTGTCGCAGGCGCTTTGCCGGGTCGGCAGACCTCTACGGGCGGTCGCCCTCCTGCCCGGCAGCGGCCGTCCGGCCGGCGTCGAGGTCGGCGAGCAGCAGGTCGAGGCGGCGGGAGGCGCGCCGGAGGTCGCGCTTGGAGGCATCGGTCAGAGCGATGAGTCTTGCTCCTACGCGGTCCTTCTCGTCATCGGGGGCGTCGAGTGAGGCGACCCGGCGGTGGGCATCGCGCAACCGCACCGCCAGCGACTCGGCAAGGTCCTCGTCGCTCATGCGCCGAGGGTCGTGGTGGGCAGGTGGGCCGAACGGCCAACCTCGAACGCCGCGATGTCGCCCTCGTTGCGCAGGGTCAAGCCGATGTCGTCCAGCCCCTCCATGAGGCGCCAGCGCGTGAAGTCGTCGAGGGGGAAGGGCGACACGAGGTCGCCGGCCCGCAGCTCGCGGGCCCCCAGGTCCACGACCACCTCGAGCGACGGGTCGGCCTCGACCCGCTGCATGAGGGCCTCGACGACCTCGGCGTCGAGCTGCACCGGCAGCAGGCCGCCCTTGAGCGCGTTGCTGCGGAAGATGTCGCCGAAGCGCGGGCTGACCACGGCGCGGAAGCCGTAGTCCTGCAGCGCCCAGACGGCGTGCTCGCGCGAGGAGCCCGTCCCGAAGTCCTTGCCGGCCAGCAGGATGCTGGCGCCGGCCGACTCGGGCCGGTTGAGGGCGAAGTCGGGGTCGTCGCGCCACTCGCTGAACAGGCCTGCCCCGAAGCCGGTCCGCTCGACCCGTTTGAGCCAGTCGCTGGGAATGATCTGGTCGGTGTCGACGTCGCTGCGGCGCAGGACGGCCGCCCGTCCGGTGTGGGTGGTGAAGGCGTCCATGTCTCAGACCTCCGTCAGGTCAGCGGGAGCGGCGAGCCGGCCGACGACCGCGGTGGCGGCGGCCACCTCGGGCGAGACGAGGTGCGTACGGGCGCCGCGGCCCTGCCGCCCCTCGAAGTTGCGGTTGGAGGTGGAGGCGCTGCGCTCCCCCGGCTGCAAGACGTCGGGGTTCATGCCCAGGCACATCGAGCACCCGGCGTTGCGCCAGTCGAAGCCGGCCTCCTGGAACACGGCGTCCAGTCCCTCCTGCTCCGCCTGGAGCTTCACGAGCATCGAGCCCGGAACGACCATCGCCCGGACACCGGGAGCGACCCTGCGCCCCCGGACCACCTCGGCCGCGGCGCGCAGGTCCTCCATCCGGCCGTTGGTGCAGGAGCCGAGGAAGACGGTGTCGACGGCGATCTCGCGCATCGGGGTGCCGGCCTGCAGGTCCATGTAGGTCAGCGCCCGCTCGGCCGCCTCACGCTGGCTGCCGGCGGGCAGCGCCTGCGGGTCGGGGACGACGCCGTCGAGGGCGACGCCCTGGCCGGGGTTGGTCCCCCACGTGACGAACGGCCTGACGGTGCTGGCGTCGAGGAAGATCTCCTTGTCGAACACCGCGTCGTCGTCGGTGCGCAGGGTCTGCCAGTAGGCGACCGCGGCGTCCCAGTCCTGGCCCTTCGGGGCGTGCGGACGGCCCTCGAGGTAGGCGTAGGTCGTCTCGTCGGGGGCGATCATGCCCGCGCGGGCGCCCCACTCGACGCTCATGTTGCAGACCGTCATGCGGCCCTCCATCGACAGCGCGCGGATCGCCTCACCGCGGTACTCGACGACGTGGCCCTGCCCGCCGCCGGTGCCGACCTGGGTGATGAGCGCGAGCACCAGGTCCTTGGAGGTGACGCCGGGCTGCAGGGCTCCGGTGACGGTCACGGCCATGGTCCGCGGGCGCACCAGCGGGAGCGACTGGGTGGCGAGCACGTGCTCGACCTCGCTGGTGCCGATGCCGAAGGCCAGCGCGCCGAACGCGCCGTGGGTGCTGGTGTGGCTGTCGCCGCAGACGACGGTCGTCCCGGGCTGCGTCACGCCGAGCTGCGGGCCGATGACGTGCACGATGCCCTGGCCGGCGTCGCCCATCGGGTGCAGCCGGATCCCGAACTCCGCGCAGTTGGCCCGCAGGGTCTCGACCTGCTTGCGGCTGATCGGGTCCTCGATCAGCAGGCCGGTCGTCGGGACGTTGTGGTCCTCGGTGGCCAGCGTCAGGTCGGGACGACGCACGCCGCGGCCTGCGAGCCGCAGTCCGTCGAAGGCCTGCGGGCTGGTCACCTCGTGCACGAGGTGAAGGTCGATGTAGAGCAGGTCCGGCTCTCCCTCGGCGCGCCGCACGAGATGCGCGTCCCAGACCTTCTCCGCCAGTGTCTGTCCCATGGGAGCTCCTCCTTGCCGTCCCAACCTGTGAGATGGCAGTATCAACGTGTGGAACACAGTAGCGGAGTCGGCGTCCTCGACAAGTCCGTCCTCGTCCTGGACGCGGTGGAGTCCGGGGCCACCACCCTCGCCGCGCTCGTCGAGCGGACCGGGCTGTCCCGGGCCACCGTGCACCGGCTGGCCGTCGCGCTCGAGGTGCACCGGCTCCTGGCGCGGGACCGCGACGGCCGGTGGCGGCTCGGCCCCCGGCTCGGCGAGCTGGCCGTCGGGCCGGTGGGTGACGCCGTTCTCGAGCGGGCCGGCGTGGTTCTCGCCCGACTGCGCGACGTGACCGGCGAGAGCGCCCAGCTCTACCGGCGGCAGGGCGAGCGGCGGGTCTGCGTCGCGGCTGCCGAGCGCGGCAGCGGCCTTCGCGACAC
>JAJAYV010000334.1 GCA_026786045.1 Frankiaceae bacterium
GCGCGGGACGGGACCGTCCGGCGGGACGGCGGAGTCCGCGGGTGCGGCGGGGGCAGGCAGCGTGGCGTCCAGCGCGACGTCGGGCGCGTCAGCGCCCGGCAGCGCGGTGCCCGGCCGGGCGTCTGCAGCCACGGGCGGCTCCCTGCGAGGTGTGTCGGACCTCGAGTGTAAGGACGCGGAGCCTGCCGTCATGCCCCGACGCGGAGGTTGCCCTCCGCCGCTGCGGGTGATGCGTGTCTCAGTACGGCAGCAGGGCGTGCACCGGCAGCCCCGGGTGGGCCTTCGCAAGCGCCGCGCGCCCGCCGAGGAAGCCCAGCTCGAGCAGCACCGAGAGCCCGACGACCTCTCCCCCGTCGTGCTCGACCAGGCGCACGGCCGCGGCCGCAGTGCCGCCGGTGGCCAGCACGTCGTCGACGACCAGCACCCGGTCGCCGGGGGCGAAGGCGTCGCGATGCACCTGCAGCACGTTGCTGCCGTACTCCAGCTCGTACGACGTCTCGTGGGTCGGGCCGGGCAGCTTGCCGGGCTTGCGGACCGGGACGAAGCCCGCGCCCAGGTGGTAGGCGACCGGCGCGGCGAGGATGAAGCCGCGGGCCTCGATGCCGACGACCTTGTCGACCGGGCCGGACTGCTCGACCAGCGCGTCGACCACGGCGACGAACGTCGCGGGGTCGGCCAGCAGCGGCGAGATGTCCTTGAAGACGACGCCGGCCGTGGGGAAGTCCGGGACGTCCACGATCCGGGCGCGCAGCTCGCCGTCGCTCAGCGTCACGCGGCCTGGTCCGGCTCGACGATCCGCACGACGGCGGCCGTCGCGAAGCGCACGTGGACGCCGGGGGCGACCTCCAGCAGCACGGTCTCATCGCCGGTCTCGAGCACGGTGGCGTGGATGCCCGCCGTGGTGATCACCCGGCTGCCCGGCGCGAGGGCGGCGCGGACCTCGGCGAGCGCCTTGGCCCGGGTGCGCTGCGGGCGGATCGCCAACAGGTAGAAGCCGAGCAGCAGCAACGCGAAGAAGGCCACCTGCTGCAGCACGGCGCTGCCGTTCTCGTCCACGTACGACTCCCTCCGAAGGTGTTGATCACCTCAGCGTAGGAGGTCAGCCGGCGTCGCCGAGCTCCAGCGGCAGAACGTCGACCGGCCCGGGCGGTCTGAGGCCGAGGTGGCGCCATGCCGCCGGGGTCGCCATCCGGCCCCGCGGGGTGCGCACGATCAGGCCGGAGCGCACGAGGAAGGGCTCGGCGACCTCCTCGACGGTCTCGCGCTCCTCGCTCACCGCGACCGCCAGCGTGGACAGCCCGACCGGTCCCCCGCCGAAGCGCCGGACGAGGGCGTCGAGCACCTCGCGGTCGAGCCGGTCCAGGCCCAGCTCGTCGACGTCGTAGACCTTCAGCGCCGCCTGCGCGACCGCCCGGTCGACGACACCGTCGCCACGCACCTCGGCGAAGTCGCGGACCCGGCGCAGCAGCCGGTTGGCGATGCGCGGCGTGCCGCGGGAGCGGCCGGCCACCTCGTGCCCGCCGTCGGGGCGCAGGTCGACGCCGAGCAGGCCGGCGCTGCGGGCAAGCACCCGCTCGAGCTCGGCCGGGGTGTAGGGCTGCATGTGGGCGGTGAAGCCGAAGCGGTCGCGCAGCGGACCGGTGAGCAGCCCCGACCGGGTGGTCGCACCGACGAGGGTGAAGGGCTCGACCTGGAGCGGGATCGCCGTGCTGCCGGGGCCCTTGCCGACGACGACGTCGACCCGGAAGTCCTCCATGGCGGCGTAGAGGAGCTCCTCGGCCGGCCGGGCGATGCGGTGGATCTCGTCGATGAAAAGCACCTCGCCGGCGGACAGGCTCGACACCAGGGCGGCCAGGTCGCCGGCCCGCTCGAGCGCCGGTCCGCTGGTGATGCGGATCCCGGTGCCGAGCTCGGCGGCGATGATCATCGCCAGCGAGGTCTTGCCGAGCCCGGGGGCGCCGGACAGCAGCACGTGGTCCGGCGGCCGACCGCGGCGGCGGGCGCTCTCCAGGACCAGCGAGATCTGCTCGCGCACCCGCTCCTGGCCGACGAACTCCGCCAGCCGCTTCGGGCGCAGCGCGGCCTCGACAACTCGCTCCGGGTCCTCGGCCTCCGCCGCCACCTCCCGGGAGTCGCCCCGGGGGAACCGCTCGGCGAGCTCGCGGTTGGCCAGCGCCGCCAGCTCGCGGGCCAGCAGCTCCTCCTCGGCCCGGCTCACCGCGCCCGTCCGAGCTGGGCCAGCGCCTCGCGAAGCAGCCCCGGCACGTCGGCTTCACCGGCCGAGGGGTGGTCGGCGGCCAGCCGCACGACGATCTCGTCGGCCTGCGGCATGGTCCAGCCGAGCCCGACCAGGGCCGCGGTGAGCGTGTCGCGCCAGCCCGCGGCGGCCGCGACCGGCGCCCCGGTCGTGTGCAGCCCGGCCTTGTCCTTGAGCTCGAGGACGAGCCGCTGGGCGCCCTTGCGGCCGATGCCCGGCACCAGGCACAGCGCGACGAGGTCCTCGGTGGCCAGCGCCCGGCGGACGGCGTCGGGGGTGTGCACGGTGAGCACCGCCTGGGCGAGCCGCGGACCGACGCCCGAGGCGGTCTGCAGCAGCTCGAACAGGGCGCGCTCGTCGTCGTCGGCGAAGCCGTAGAGGGTCAGGCTGTCCTCCCGCACGACCAGGCTGGTGGCCAGCAGCGCCGACTCGCCCACCCGCCGCCGGGCGCGGGTGGGCGCGGTGGTGTGCACGGCCACCCCGATCCCGCCGACCCGTACGACGACGCCGTCGGCCGTGTGGCCGGCCACGACGCCCTCCACCGAGGCGATCACCGGCGCACCCCGACCGCCGCGGCCAGCCGGGCCTGCGCCGGGCCGCGCCAGAGGTGACAGATCGCCAGGGCGAGTGCGTCGGCGGCGTCGGCCGGGGTGGGCGGCCCGGGCAGCCGGAGCAGCCGGGCGACCATGAGCCCGACCTGGTCCTTGTCGGCCCGCCCGCTGCCGGTGACCGCGGCCTTGACCTCCGACGGGGTGTGCAGCGCGACCGGCAGCCCGCGCCGGGCCGCGCAGACGATCGCGACGGCGCCGGCCTGCGCGGTGCCCATCACGGTGCGGACGTTGGCCTGCGCGAACACCCGCTCGACGGCCACGGCGTCGGGCTCGTGCCGGTCCAGCCACGCCTCGAACGCCCGCTCCAGGGCCACGAGCCGCAGACCGAGATCATCGGTCGCGGGGGTGCGCACCACTCCCACCTCGACCAGCTCGGCCCGGCCGGGCCGGCCTTCGACGACCCCCAGGCCGCAGCGGGTCAGCCCCGGGTCGACGCCGAGCACCCGCACACCGCACCTCCACCTCAGCCCCGAACACCTGTTCGGAGCGAAGGCTACGGCCGAGGACGTCCCGTACGAGCCAGGCGCGCCCGAGCGGTGCAAGCTGCTGGTCGGCGCGCGCCAGCAGCGCCTGCTGCTACGGCGTTCACACACGGGGCACGGCGGCGGCTGGCTTCTCCACCGGGGCGAGCGAGGAACATCATCGCTCTCA
>JAJAYV010000335.1 GCA_026786045.1 Frankiaceae bacterium
CCGACCTCACCCGCTACGACCTGCGTGGGGACGACGTCGGCGGCAGTCGGCCCACGTCGGGATCGTCCGGACGACCGCCGTCTGACGCCTGGACGCAGGATCAGGTGCGGCAGGTCTCGGCGAGGTCGTCCAGCGCGGTGCGGACGTCCGCGTCCTGGTCCCCGCTGTAGTTGTTCGTGTCCACCGCGATGCGGAAGAAGCCGAGCCGGGTGATGAGCTCCTGCACCGGTTCGGCGGCGTCGTCATCGCTCTCGACCACGGGCTTGAGGGCTCCCTGCGCGTCCCGGAAGCGGTCGGCTGCTGCTCTCGGCTCGATGTCCTCGTCGCCGACCTGGCGCAGCGCCTCGTCGACCTCCTGCAGCGTGGGCGCGATGTCGGTGCACGCCCCGGGCGAGAACCCGTCGACGTCCAGGGCGTCGCTGCTGCAGCCGCTCAAGACGAGCAGGAGCGCCGCGGCGCCGGCGGCACGGCGGGCGGGCGAGGGCAGGGGGAGCGCGGGCACAGGTGAGCCTCTCAGGACGGGACGGGGACGGGCGGGACTACAGCAGACCGCGGCCGGTGAGGACGCCGCGCAGGACCAGGGCCAGGCCGACCACGACCACGACGCCGGCGGTGCCCAGGGGCAGCAGGCGAACCAGGCGCGCGCCGCGACCAAGGGTCCAGCCACGACGGTCGAGGACCGCCCGCGCACGCAGGAGCAGCAGCCCGGCGAGGGTGAGCGTCACCGCCATGCCGACGCCGTAGGCGATGACGAGCAGGACGCCGAACCACGCCCGGCCGAGGGCGGTCGCACCGAGCAGCACCAGCAGCGCGGACGGGCTCGGCACCAGACCGCCGGCCACACCCATGCCGGCCAAGGCCTTCCAGCTCAGCGGCCCGTCAGGGAGCGGTGCGTGTGTGTGTGCGCGCCCGCCGTGCGTGTGGGCGATCGGCCGAGCTTCCACCGCGACAGCCACCCCGACCAAGGCGGGCGGGTGGTCGTGGTCCTCGTCGTGCGGGTGGTCGTGCCCGTGGTCGTCGTGCGGGTGGTCGTGGTCCTCGTGCGGGTGGTCGTGCTCGTGGTCGTCGTGCGGGAGGTCGTGCCCGTCGTGCTCGTGCTCGTGCGGGTGCTCGTGGTCGTCGCCGCCCCGCAGCCGCCGGAGGGCGAGCACGGCCAGGTACACACCGACGAAGGCGAGCAGCACGCCCGACAGCACCTCGGTGAAGGGCACGACGAGCTCCGGGGCCGCCAGCGCTCCCAACGACAGGACGAGGCCGAGCAGCAGCACGCTGGCGGTGTGCGTGAAGGTCACGACGGCCCCGAGCTGCAGGGCCTGTCGGCGGGTCCCGCGCTGGCCCACGAGGTAGGCGGCCATGACCGTCTTGCCGTGGCCGGGCGCCACCGCGTGCAGGACGCCGAACAGGACGGACGCGGCGACCGACACCAGCGCGAACGGCAGCGTCAGGTCGGTCCGGCCGAGGAAGTCGGTGAAGGTCGAGGTGAGACGGTCGACTCCGCGCGGCGCCACCTCGTCGGTGGGGACCCCGCCTGCCGCGGCGGCGCTGGTGCACGGTGCGCCCGCGTCCACCTGGAAGGACGCGCGGGTCACGTCGAGCGGCGACTGCAGCAGGTCCTTGGGGTAGGCGGTGAGCAGGTCCGACGGGCTGGTCGTTGGGGCCGTCGAGCCTTGCAGTGGACCGCAGAGCGACGCGGCGGTGACCTCGCGCCAACCGTTGCGCTCCAGCGCCACCGGGTCCGCGAAGGAGACCGCCTGCTCGGGACGTACCTCGGTCGCGTACGTGCACTCGATCCGGGTGGTGGCCAGTCCTGCGGCGCCCGGCCGCGACGTGCCGGAGGCAGTCGCCACGGACAGCGGGACGTCCGCACCGTCCACCTCGAGGGACAGGACCTCGGCCGTACGGGCGCACTCGCGCTCCGCGTACGCCGTCAGCTCCTCGCCCGACAACGTGCCGTCGTCATCGACGTCGACACCTGACCGCGCCTGCCCGAGCTGCACGGTGGGGATCTCGGCGAGGTCGACCACGTGCGTGACGACCAGACCGTCCGCGGTGACGACGAGGCGGTCGGCCGTGTTGACGGTGAAGTTGCCGAGCGGGTGCGCAGATGCGGCCGACGGCACAGCGACGACCAGCGCCGCGGCAGCCAGAAGCACGGCCCCGCTCCGACTCGTCCAGCGCGCTCTCACATCGTCCCCTCCTGTACGGCAGTCCTCCGGGACCGTTCGCACGTACGCACCGTGCGGTTGCCCACCAGCACAGCAGATCGGCGCCCCGGCCGCACCGATCGTCCGCTTCGTCCGTTGGTTCCGCGTCAGGACCACCGGGCAAGGGCGAGGGCATGACGGTCCTCGGCTTCCACGCCTCGCACGAGCAGGTCCACCCCGGCGCGCTGCTCGAGGCGGTGCAGCACGCCGAGCAGGTCGGCTTCACCGCCGCGATGTGCTCCGACCACTTCTCCCCCTGGAGCGTCCGGCAGGGGCACTCCGCCTTCGCCTGGTCCTGGCTCGGCGCGGCGCTGCAGGCCACCGACCTGCCGTTCGGCGTCGTCAACGCGCCCGGCCAGCGCTACCACCCGGCCATCATCGCGCAGGCCGCCGCCACGCTGGCCTCGATGTACCCGGGCCGCTTCTGGGCGGCGTTAGGCACCGGCGAGGCGTCCAACGAGCACATCACCGGTCAGGACTGGCCGCGCAAGGAGGTCCGCAACGCTCGGTTGGGCGAGTGCGTCGACGTCATGCGCCGGCTGTTCACCGGCGAGGAGGTCAGCCACGACGGGCTGGTGACCGTGGACCGGGCGAAGCTGTGGACCCTGCCGCCGTCGCCCCCGCCGTTGATCGGAGCTGCCGTGAGCGAGCAGACGGCCGGCTGGGTCGCCGGCTGGGCCGACGGACTGATCACCGTGGCGCAGCCGCACGCCGACCTGCGCGCGGCGATCGAGGCCTACCGGGGCGCGGGCGGCAGCGGCCCCGTCGCCCTGCAGGTGCACCTGTCCTGGGCGCCGACCGAGGACGAGGCGCTGCACATCGCGCACGACCAGTGGCGCAGCAACATCTTCCCCCCCGACTTCAACTGGGACGTCGACCACGTCAAGCACTTCGACGCCGCCGCCGAGCACGTGCCGCCGGAGGCGCTGCGCGGGCCGGTCCTGGTCTCGAGCGACCCGGGTCAGCACGCCGCCTGGCTGCAGGAGCTCATCGCGCTCGGCTTCGACGAGGTCTACCTGCACCACGTCGGCCAGGAGCAGCGGGCCTGGCTGGACGTCTTCGGCGAGCAGGTCCTGCCGCAGCTCGACGTCACCGCGAAGGTGGCCGCATGAGGATCACCGACACCGCCGACCTCTGGTGGAAGAACGCCATCTTCTACTGCCTGGACGTCGAGACCTTCTTCGACAGCGACGGGGACGGGGTCGGCGACCTCGCTGGGCTGGCCCAGCGGATCGACTACCTGGCCGACCTCGGCGTCACCTGCCTGTGGCTCATGCCGGTCTACCCGACCCCCGACCGCGACGACGGCTACGACGTGAAGGACTTCTACGGCATCGACCCGCGGCTGGGCAGCCTCGGCGACTTCGTCGAGGTGGTGCGCACCGCCAAGGACCGCGGGATGCGCGTCATCGCCGACATCGTGGTGAACCACACCTCCGACCAGCACCCCTGGTTCAAGAGCGCGCGGTCCAGCCGCAACAGCCCGTACCGCGACTTCTACGTCTGGCGCGACGAGCCGCCGGCCCAGCAGCAGGAGGTGGTCTTCCCCGACAAGGAGGACAGCGTCTGGGAGTACGACGAGAAGTCCGGCCAGTACTACCTGCACCAGTTCTACAAGCACCAGCCCGACCTCAACGTCACGAACCCGAAGGTGCGCGACGAGATCGCCAAGGCGATGGGCTTCTGGCTCGAGCTGGGCCTGTCCGGCTTCCGGGTCGACGCGGTCCCGTTCTTCCTGGCCACGAACGGGGTCGACGAGCACGCGTTCACCGACCCGCACGGCTTCCTGCGCGACCTGCGGTCCTTCCTCGGCCGGCGCACCGGCGACGGCATCCTGCTCGGCGAGGTCAACCTCGAGCACGCCGACCAGCAGCGCTTCTTCGGCGGCACCGACGGCGACGAGCTGACGATGCTCTTCGACTTCATCGCCATGCAGGCGATGTACCTGTCGCTGGCCCGTGCCGACGCCGCGCCGCTGGCGAAGGCCCTGCTGGACCGCCCGGGGATCTCGCCGGACTGCCAGTGGGCGACGTTCGTCCGCAACCACGACGAGCTGACGCTGGACAAGCTCAGTGACGCCGAGCGCGAGGAGGTCTTCGCGGCCTTCGGCCCCGAGCCCGAGATGCAGGTCTACGGCCGCGGCCTGCGCCGCCGGCTGCCGCCGATGCTCGACGGCGACCCGCGACGAATCCGGATGGTCTACAGCCTGCTGTTCTCGCTGCCCGGCACGCCGGTGCTCTTCTACGGCGAGGAGATCGGCATGGGCGAGAACCCCGACGTGGAAGGGCGGATGGCCGTCCGCACCCCGATGCAGTGGGACGACGGCAAGAACGGCGGCTTCTCCACCGCAGCCGCCTCGAAGCTGCCGGTGCCGGTGGTCGAGGGCGGCTACGGGCCGGCGCACGTCAACGCCCAGGCTCAGCGCCGCGACCCCGAGTCGCTGCACTCCTTCGTGTCGCTGCTGATGCGCCGCTACCGCGACTGCCCGGAGCTGGGCTGGGGAGCGTTCGCGGTGCTCGACCAGCCGCACGCCGCGGTGCTCGCGCACACCGTGACGTGGGAGGACGCGTGCCTCGTCGCGCTCCACAACCTGGGCCCGGAGCCGGTGAGCGTCCCGCTCGCACTCCCGGACGCGCAGGAGGGCAGCCGGCTGGTCGACCTGCTCGCCGAGGGCAGTACGCCGCTCGACGAGAAGGGGCGGGTCGAGCTGTCTCTGCCCTCCTACGGCTACCGCTGGATGCGCCTCGTCGCGCCCGGCGACCTACGCCTGGTATGACCCCCGCCGACGCCCCCTGGTGGACCCGTGCGGTCGTCTACCAGATCTACCCCCGCAGCTTCGCGGACGGCGACGGCGACGGGATCGGCGACCTGCGCGGGATCCTCGGCCGGCTCGACCACCTCGCCGACCTCGGCGTCGACGTGCTGTGGCTGTCGCCGGTCTACCGCTCGCCGCAGCACGACAACGGCTACGACATCAGCGACTACCGCGACGTCGACCCGGTGTTCGGCACGCTGGCCGACCTCGACGAGCTCATCGCCGCGCTGCACGCCCGCGGCATGAAGCTGCTGATGGACCTCGTGGTCAACCACACCTCCGACGAGCACGCGTGGTTCGACGCGTCGCGCTCGGGCCGCGACGACCCCAAGCGCGACTGGTACTGGTGGCGACCGGCCCGGGCCGGCACCGTCCCCGGCACCCCGGGCGCCGAGCCCAACGACTGGGGCTCGTTCTTCTCCGGCCCCGCGTGGACGTACGACGAGGCGAGCGGGGAGTACTACCTGCACCTGTTCACGCGGCAGCAGCCGGACCTGAACTGGGAGAACCCGGAGGTCCGCGCAGCGGTGCACGAGATGATGCGCTGGTGGCTCGACCGCGGGGTCGACGGCTTCCGCATGGACGTCATCAACATGATCTCCAAGGACCCGGCGCTGCCGGACGGGCGACCCCGCCGCGCAGCCGGCTTCGCCGACGGCACCCCGCACTTCCTGTCCGGGCCGCGGATCCATGAGTTCCTGCAGGAGATGCACCGTGAGGTCTTCGCCGGCCGCAAGGGCCTGCTGACCGTCGGTGAGATGCCCGGCGCCACCGTCGAGCAGGCGGTCCGCTACACCGACCCCGCGCGCGGCGAGCTCGACATGGTCTTCCAGTTCGAGCATGTCGGCGTCGACCACGG
The DNA here is from genome assembly GCA_026786045.1 of Frankiaceae bacterium. Lineage (GTDB taxonomy): Bacteria > Actinomycetota > Actinomycetes > Mycobacteriales > SCTD01 > SCTD01. The sequence goes on from JAJAYV010000335.1 coordinate 5,879, forward strand.
CTACAGCAAGTGGGACGTCCAGCCGCTGGACCTGCGCCGGCTCAAGCGCTCGCTCGGCCGGTGGCAGACCGCGCTGGCTGAGCGGGGCTGGAACTCCCTCTACTGGGACAACCACGACCAGCCCCGCGTCGTGTCCCGCTTCGGCGACGACGGCGAGCACCGGGTGCGCTCGGCGAAGGCGCTGGCGACCGTCCTGCACCTGCACCGCGGCACGCCGTTCGTCTACCAGGGCGAGGAGCTCGGCATGGCGAACGCCCCGTGGGGCGGCATCGAGCACTTCCGCGACGTCGAGTCGCTCAACCACTGGCGCGACGCGGTGGAGGGCGGCGCCGACCCGTCGCAGGTGCTCGACGGGCTGCGCCGGATGAGCCGTGACAACGCCCGCACCCCGGTGCAGTGGGACGGCTCGAAGCACGCCGGCTTCACCACCGGCACGCCGTGGCTGCCGGTCCACCCCGACGCCGACCGGGTGAACGCCGCGGCGCAGCGCGACGACCCGGACTCGGTGCTCGCGCACTACCGCCGACTCATCGCACTGCGGCGCGGCGAGCCGGCCGTCGCGCTCGGGGACTTCACCATGCTGCTGACGGACCACTCCCAGGTCTACGCGTTTCACCGCCGGCTCGAGGAGGTCGAGCTGCTCGTTCTGGCGAACCTGTCCGGCGAGCCGGTCGAGGTGGACGTCCCTCCCGGCTGGCAGGGCTCCGAGGTGGTGCTCGACGACGGCCGCGTCAGCGACCGGCTCGGTGCGCTGGCGCCCTGGGAGTCACGCGTCCACCGCCGGCGCGCTTGACGGCGGTGCGGCCGGGGCAGGTGCGGCCCGTGGCCGACTTCGACATCACCGCCCTGATCCTGTCCGAGCACGACGCCTTCCGACGCGCCTTCACCGAGATCGAGCAGCTCGGTGACGTCGGTCAGCTTCGCCCGCGCTGGCGACAGCTGTCCGACCAGCTCGAGGTGCACGCCGCCGGCGAGGAGGCGGTCTTTTACCCGGCTCTGCTCGTCGACGTCGACGACAGCGAGGGCGACACCGAGCACGCAGTCAAGGATCACAACGAGATCCGCGAGACCACCAGGAAGGTGGACGACCACGAGGTCGGCACCGACGCGTGGTGGGAGGCGTTCCGCGCGGCGCGCGAGGCGACCGTCGACCACCTCGGCGAGGAGGAGACCGACGTGCTCCCGCCCTTCAGGGAATCGGTCTCGGAGCAGGAGCGCGAGGCGCTCGGCATGCGCTGGATGGCGTTCCTCGAGGACCACGAGGGCGCCAAGGGCCTGTCCGGCGATGAGAAGGACCCCGAGCAGTACGTGCAGGAGCACACTCCCTGACGGCAGTAGCGTCGTGGAGGTGAGCGACGACGACCCCCGCCGGCGGGTGCCGCGCACCGACGTCGCCCTGGCCGATCCCCGGCTGGTCGAGGCCGCGGCCCGGCTCGGCATCGAGCTGGTCAAGGTCGCCGTGCTGAAGGCGCAGGCGCTCGCCCGCTCCGGAGCGCTGGCGCCGGAGGCAGTCGTGGACAACGCCGTCGCCGCGCCCCCGCGGCGGGCGACGACGTTGCGCCCGGTGCTCAACGCCACCGGCGTGGTGCTGCACACCAACCTGGGCCGGGCTCCGCTGTCGCCGGCTGCGCTTGAAGCCATCGGCGTCGCCGCGGGCTATGTCGACATCGAGTTCGATGTCGTGGGTGGCGCCCGGGCCGGGCGCGGGCGCGGGACGCTGCAGGCTCTGCACGCCGCCGTGCCCGAGGCTGAGCAGGTGGTGGTGGTCAACAACGGGGCCGCGGCCCTCGTGCTGGCCACGAC
>JAJAYV010000336.1 GCA_026786045.1 Frankiaceae bacterium
CCGCGGCGGGCGGCGGGGGCAGGGCGCGGGGGGGGGCCGGGACCGTCGGGCGGGCGGGCGCCGACGCGGGGGGCGGCGTCGACGAGGAGCGGGTCCGCGCCAAGGCCGTGCAGCTCGGCCTGCTGCCCGCGGACAGCACGCTGTCCGGCTCCCCGCTGCTCGAGCTGCTCTTCACCCCGGCGTTCTCCACCGCCACGACCGTCACCGAGACCTCCGGCCGCGGCGTCGGGCTCGACGTCGTACGCGACGCGGTCGAGGAGCTCGGCGGCTCGGTCGAGGTCCGCTCCGAGGCCGGCGCCGGCACGTCCTTCGTCCTGACCCTGCCGGTCACCCTCGGCGTGCTGCGTTGCCTGCTGGCCCGGGTCGGCAACGAGCGCTACGCCGTGCCCGTCCCCGGCGTCGTCGAGTCGCTCTCGCTGCGCGACGCCGAGGTGCACACCCTCGCCGGCGCCACCGTCGTCGTCCGGCACGGCGTCTCGCTCCCGCTGCTCGACCTCGGCGCGGCCCTCGGGCTGTCCCGGCCGCCCGGGTCGAGCCCCGGCTCGGCGCTGGTCGTGCGGCACGCCGGCGGGTCCGGCGCGATGGTCGCCTGGGCCGTCGACCGGCTCGAGGGCGAGACCGAGCTGGTCGTGAAGGACCTCGGCGACTTCCTCGGCCGGGTGCCCGCGATCGCCGGCGCGACCATCGACGGCGACGGCAGCGTGGTCTGCCTGCTCGACCTGCGCGAGCTCGCCGAGCGCGTCGTCGGACCGTCACCGGCCCTGTCCGCGACGGTCGTCCCGCGCCGCGCGCCGGCCGTCAGCACGCCCGTCACCCGCAAGCCGCGGGTGCTCGTCGTCGAGGACAGCGTCGGGGTGCGCGAGCTCGAGCGGGTGATCCTGGAGGGCGCCGGCTACCAGGTGGAGACCGCGGTGGACGGCCTCGACGGGGCGTCCCGGCTGCGCGACGACCCGGCCGACCTCGTGCTGTCCGACGTGGAGATGCCGGGCATGGACGGCTTCGACCTCACCCGGACGATCCGTCGTACGAAGGGCTGGGAGAACGTCCCGGTGATCATCATGACCTCGCGCGGGGAGGACCACGCCCGGCAGGCCGGCCTGGAGGCGGGCTGCTCGGCGTACCTGCTCAAGAACGAGTTCGACCAGGAGGAGCTCGTCTCCACCGTGCGCAGACTGGTAGGCAGGTAGTGCCGGAGGCGCTCGGCGAGGGACAGTTGAGGCACTCGAACGAAGGATCTCCGTGGCCCGCATCGTGATCGCTGACGACAGCGCGACCCTGCGCCGGATCGTCACCAGCGTCCTGTCCAAGGACGGCCACGAGGTCGTGGCCGCCGAGGACGGCATCGGGGCGGTCCAGCAGGTCTTCGCGCACCAGCCCGACGCCGTCGTGCTCGACGTGCAGATGCCGCGCGTCTCGGGCTTCATCGCCGCGCGGGTGCTCAAGGACGACTGGCAGACCGCGGACATCCCGGTCGTCATGCTCACCAGCCTCGACGCCGCGTCCGACCGCTACTGGGCCGGGCAGGCCGGCGTCGACCGCTACCTCACCAAGGACTTCGCGGCCGGCGACCTGTCGGCGACGATCGACGAGGTGCTGATCGCCGCGCAGGCAGCTCGCGGCGGCCGGCCGGCGCTCAAGGCCGACCCGCTCGAGCTCACCGAGGAGGACGTGCTCTCCCGGGTGTGCGACCTGCTCGACCGCAAGCTGTTCGAGTCCTCCGTCGCCCAGGCCGTCACGGCGATCGCCGCGACCGCCTCGGGGCTGGAGCAGTCGGTCGCCGCGCTGCTCGGCGTGCTGCAGCGCTTCGTCGGCTATGACCTCGCCGCCGTCCTGCTCGGCGCCGAGCGGTCGGCGTACGTCGCCGTCGGCAAGGACACCGCCCGCGAGCACTACGACGCGTTCCTGACCGCCGCGGCCGAGGCGGTCTCGTCGTACGGCGGGGCGGCCTTCTCACCCGGTGACCTGTCGACCCGGGTCGCGCAGGCCGGCGGCACCCTCGTCGACGACCCCGAGGACCTGCCGAACGGCCCCGAGCAGGCCCAGATGGCGACCTACCTGTCGATGCCGCTGCGCGGCCACGGCGGCGCGGTCGTCGGCGTCCTGGCGCTGTCCAGCGCCACCAAGAACGCCTTCGGCGAGACCGCGCTGTCCACCCTCAAGCTCATCGAGGGCCCGGCCGCCATCGTCATCGACAACGCGCGACTCAGCGCCGGCTAGGTACGCTCGGGCGTGTGACCACGGCTCTCGACGCGCTGGAGTACCGGCGCGTGGTGGGCCGGTTCGCCACCGGCGTGACGGTCGTGACGACCCTGCTCGACGGCGAGCAGCACGCCATGACCTGCAACTCCTTCACCTCCGTCTCGCTCGAGCCGGTGCTCGTGCTGTTCTGCGCCGAGAAGGTCGCCCGGTTCCACGACGCGGTCCTCGCCTCGGGGTCGTGGGCGGTGTCGGTGCTGGCCGAGGGGCAGGAGGACGTGTCCCGCCACTTCGCCGCCCGCGGGCGCTCGCTGGACGGACAGTTCGACCGGCTGCCGCACGCAGTCGGGCCGGTCACCGGCGCGGCCGTGCTCGACGGGGCCATCGCCGCGCTCGAGTGCCGCACCGTGTCGACGACCGACGCCGGTGACCACACCGTCGTGATCGGCGAGGTCCTCGGGCTCGGCGTTCCCGACCCCGCGGGCGAGCCGCTGCTGTACTACGAGGGTCGCTACCGCGCCTTCCGCGACTGACCCTCAGCCCTTGCCCCGGGCTGCCGCCCCCTCGTACCGGAGCCCCCTCCTTGCCCTCGCGTCGCGCCCTGCTGCTGTCCAGCGCCGCCGTGCTCGCCCTCGCCGCCGTCGGCGTCGGGCTGGCCGGCACCGGCGACGGCATCCCGCGCGGGACGACCGTGCGGGCCGTCGAGGTCGGCGGGCTGTCCCGTGCCGAGGCGGTGTCGCGCCTGTCGACCGCCTTCGACACCGAGCAGGCCTCCTCGGTGTCGCTCGTCGCCGACGGCGAGGTGCTCCAGCTCGACCAGACCGCGGCGGGCCTGACCCTCGACGTGGACGCCACCGTCGACGAGGCGCTTGACGTCGGCTTCCTCGACCGGCTGAGGACCTTCGTCGGAGCCGGCCGCGACGTCGACCCCGTCCCGGCCGTCGACGAGGCGGCGCTCACCGCGTCGCTGACCGCCCTGGCGGAGGGCTTCGACCGTGCGGCCCGCGAGGGGTCGATCAGCTTCAGCCCCGAGGCCGAGCCGGTGCCCGAGGCGCCGGTCACCGGCCGCGCGCTCGACGTGGCCGGCGCCGCCGACGCCGTCGTCGAGGACTACCTCTCGCTGCGGGTCGAGGTGCCGGTCGAGCTCGACGAGGTCTCCACGACCGACGAGGCCGTACGGGAGGCGCTCGAGCAGGTCGCCGAGCCGGCCGTCGCCGCGCCCATCACGGTGGACGTCGAGGGCGACGAGCTGGTCCTCGAACCGGTGGACCTCGCGCCCGCGCTGACGATCACCGCCGTCGACGGGGAGCTCGCGCCGCAGCTCGACGGCGCCGTCCTGCGCGAGCAGCTCACCGGCCGGCTCGAGCGCGTGGGGGTCCCCGCGGTCGACGCGACCTTCGACATCAGCTCCGGGGCGCCCGTCGTGGTGCCCTCGCAGCCCGGTCGTTCGGTTTCCGCCGAGGACCTGCGCACGGCGGTGCTGTCGGTGCTCACCGACGAGGCGCCGCGCCGCGCGGCGGCGCCGCTCAGCGCGTCTGCGCCCCGGCTCCCGACGGAGGAGGCTGCCGGCCTCGGCGTCGTCGAGGTGCTCGGCAGCTACACGTCGGCCTTCCCGTGCTGCCAGCCGCGGGTGACGAACATCCAGACGATCGCTGACATCGTCGACGGCCATGTCCTCAAGCCGGGCGAGCAGTTCGACCTCAACGCCTTCGTCGGGCCGCGCGACACGGCGCGGGGCTTCGTGTCGGCGCCGCAGATCCTGCGGGGGGAGTTCGTCAACGACGTGGGCGGCGGCGTCTCACAGTTCGCGACCGCGCTGTTCAACGGCTACTTCTTCGCCGGGCTGAAGGACATCACGCACAGCCCGCACAGCTACTACATCAGCCGCTACCCGCCGGGGCGCGAGGCGACGGTGTCCTTCCCGCTGCCGGACCTGATCTTCGAGAACGACAGCCCGAACGGCGTCCTGATCGACACCTCCTACACCGGCACCTCGATCACGGTGACCATGTGGGGCACCAAGCGGTTCGAGGAGGTGCGCTCGGTGACCGAACCGCGTACCCGCGTCCGCGAGGCCGAGGTGCAGTACATCGAGCGGCCCGACTGCATCGCCGGCAAGGGCGGCGAGGGCTTCGACGTCGTCGTCACGCGGGTCTTCGTCGCCGGCGGCCGCGAGGTGACGCGCGAGGACTTCACGACGCGGTACCTGCCGCAGCCCAAATTCGTCTGCGGCCCGCCGCCGCGCACAGCCGCCCCGCCGCCCGCCGCGCCCGCGCCCGCTCCCGCCGAGCC
>JAJAYV010000337.1 GCA_026786045.1 Frankiaceae bacterium
GCCTCGAGCTGCGCCCGCGTCACGACGCCGCCGGAGGCAGCCATCACCTCGGCGAGGTAGGCCATCGCGGACCGGCGGACGTCGAGCTCGTCGAGCAGCACCCGGGAGGTGTATCAGCTCACCGGCAGCGAAGGGGCCGTTCTGCGGACAGACCGGCCCGCGCACCCCAGGATGTCCGACCGTGGCTGCTGAGTCCGGTGTCGAGCGCGCGCGGCACTTCCGCGACCTGGCCGACGAGCATCAGAGCAAGGCCGAGATGTACCGCGCGAGGGCCGTCGCCTGCGAGAAGGGCGTCTTCGGTGAGGCTGAGGTGGCTCGACTGCTCGACGTCCTGGACGGGGCCGGCTGGCGCGTCCTGAACGACCGCTACAAGGCGGCGGGCTCACCGGTGAACATCGACCACATCGTCGTCGGACCGCCGGGCGTCCTCGTCGTCGATGCGAAGAACTGGTCCGGCGGGCCTGTGCGACTCGACGCTCAGGGGATGAGCCACCGCGGGCGTCGACGCGACAAGGAGCTCACGAGCCTGCGTGACGCCGTCCAGGCCGTCGATGCTCACGTGCGCCGGGCCCACTCCTCGGCCGTCACCGTCGGGGCGCTGGCCTTCGTCGGTGAGGGTTGGTCGGGGGAGCCTGTGTTCCACGACGGGGTCGTGGTGATGCGGGCGGACAGCCTGCAGCGGTGGCTGACGAGCCTGCCGGGCAACCTGACCCCGCAGCAGGTCAACCTGGTCGCCTCGACGCTCGATGCGGCCCTCCCGCCGCGGACCGGGTCTGCGAGGCCGCTCACGCTCGCGGGGCTGAGAGGGGCGACACGGCCCCGTTCGGCCCCCCCTGCTGCCAAGCGGAATCGCGTGCAGCGGCGCCAGGTACCGCGCCCCCGACAGCGACAGCGACTTCGCGGCGTGCTCGTCAAGGGGGCGCTGGCAGTGTTCTTCTTCCTGGTGATCCTGCCCTCGGTCATCACCTCAGCCGTCAGCGACCTGGTCGAGCGGATCGCTCCGCTGCCGGTCGTCAGCCCAGCGCCGGCCGTCGTCCCGGCGGAGCCCTCCGGGCCCTGACCCGTGGTCCGCCCGGAACGCCGTCGGCTGGGTCTGTCAGCTCCCTGGCCAAGTCCGCCTTCCCGGGCCGCGGCTCGGCCTGTGGACGGTGCGTCGTACGTCCACAGTCTTTGACTCGAACGCTCGCGGGTGACGCGAACGGCCGCACCGTGTCGGGATGCTGCCCACCATCGCGGACGTCGCTGTGGCCCTCGACGAAGAACGGCGCCCGGAGCATCGCGCTGCCCTCGAGCAGGTCGCTGTGGCCCTGCTGCGGCTCGGCATTGCCAGGTGGGAGGTCGCGCAGCTTCATGCGCTCCTGTGCCGGCTGGCGCTGGACTCGCGCACCGGGGGAGGTGACGATGACCAGCGTGACGCTGCTGCAGCATGACGGTGACTGGACCGTCGACGACCTGCGGGAGCTGCCGGACGACGGACTGCAGTACGAGCTGGCCGACGGAGTCTTGCTGGTGAGCCCGTCGCCGCGGCCGGCGCATCAGCGGGCGCTCGGCCGGCTGTTCCTCGAGCTGAGTGGCCCGTGCCCGCCGGAGCTCGAGGTCTTCGTCGCACCCCTGGACTTCCAGCCGACGGCCCGACGCAGTCTGCAGCCGGATCTGTTGGTCGTGCGGAAGGAGGACGTCGGGGAGCTCGCGATCCAGCGGCCACTACTGCTGGCCGTGGAGATCCTGTCGCCGTCCACCCGCGCCAAGGACCTGCTCGTCAAGCGCGCGCTCTACGAGGACAGCGGTGTGGCGGCCATGTGGGTGGTGGACCTGGACGAGCCGAGTATCACCGGCTGGGTGCTGCGCGCGGGCCGCTGGAGCGACGAGCGCCGCGCGGGCGGTGACGAGGAGTTCCGCACCGACTTGCCGTTCCTGGTGGCTATCAGGCCAGCGTCGCTGCTGTGAGAAGGCCACCTCCGCGTCCGACGCCGCGGCTGCCTCCGCCGCCTCCTCCACCAGCTTGGCCAGCAGGGTGGCTGAACGGTCCGTCCACAGCCGCGCGTCGCTCCCTGCAGCTGTCGGACCTCCCTCGTACGGTCAGCAGCACAGATTCGAGGGGGCACGGTGGGCGTCAACAACAAGCAGCGACGTGCGGCGAAGAAGAAGAAGGCGCGGCAGGGCACGCGGCCGACCGGCGGGTGGGACACGTTCGTCCCCGAGCCGACTGCGGAGCTGGCCCGGTCCTGCCTGCTCGAGGTGATCGCCGCCCTCGACGCCGATCCGGCCCGGGCGGCGGAGCTCGCGGGGGCCCTGCTGCAACCCCACGCGCCGATCCCACCGGAGCTGACCCGGCAGGCGCTGTCGGCACTGCTCGCCGAGCTCACCGCGGTCGTCGTCGCGCACGGCTGGGGGCCGAGCGACCTGGTGCAGATCGTGACGCGTCAGCTGAGCGAGGCGCAGGTGCCCACGCTGCTCGCGCTGCTCGCCGCCGAGCTCGAGCGCCACCCGCACGACCGGGTCGCGCCGGCCTGGCGGGACGAGCTGGCGTCAGCTGGGCTGGCGGTCGGCGTCGACCTCCGGGCCGCCGCCGCGGTCCGGGCCGCCCTGCAGCTCGCGACCTGCCTGGCCACCCTGCCGCCGATCGCCGTCCTGATCCCGCCGCCGGGCCAGGCGACCGATCAGCTGGGCGGCAGCGCCACCGGCGACCCGAAGCTGCTGTCGAAGGTGCGGGCGCTGCTCGCGAAGGCGGAGTCCACTGAGTTCGACGAGGAGGCCGACGCGCTGTCGGCCAAGGCCCAGGAGCTGATCAGCCGCCACGCGCTGGAGCGGCTGCTCGCCGAGAGCGACGGACCGCGGACCGCCGACGCAGGCGCTCCGGTCGCCCGACGGATCTGGATCAACCCTCCGTACGTCTTCGCCAAGGCGATGCTGGTCGGCGCGGTGGCCGACGCCAACCGGTGCCGTTCGGTCGTGTCCGAGGGACTGGGGTTCTGCACCATCCTGGGCGAGGAGGAGGACCTCGTCGCAGTCGACCTGCTCGCGACGTCGCTGCTCGTCCAGGCAGCCACGGCGCTGCGTCGGCACGGTCGGCAGACCGACAGCAGGGGCGTCTCCAGGACGAAGTCGTTCCGGCAGTCCTTCCTTGTGTCCTACGCCGCCCGCATCGGCGAACGCCTGCAGGACGCGACCGAGGAGGCGGTGCAGGACACGGGCAGGTCGGGCGACCTCGTCCCGGTGCTGCACCTGCGGGCTGAGCAGATCGACGCCGCGACCGAGGCGCTCTTCCCGCACCTGATCAGCCGGCCGGCCGCGATCGGCAACGCCCGAGGCTGGGCTGCCGGCCGCGTCGCAGCAGACCTCGCTGTGCTCGGCATGGACGATGAGCTCACCGAGGCCGCCAGCTGATGGTGGGTCTGGCCCGGGCGCCAGTCCCGCGCTCGAGCGGGCGTACTCCTGGTCGGCGTGGCGCCGCCCTGCACGCCGGCCCCGGACGTACGCTGCCCAGCGTCTTCCCCAGACGTGGCGTCAGCGTGCAGGAGGACAGATGGGCGGCAGGAAGACGGACCCGATCGAGCGGGTCGTCGGGCAGTATTCGACGTGGCTCGGCGGCGCGCCGGATGACGAGGCTCTCGGCAACCTGGACCTGATGCTGACGGTCCGCCGTGACTACCTCGGCGGTGACCTGGGCACCTGGCGCGAGGGCGAGATCAGCGAGCTGCTGCTCGGCGTCTTCCCGCGCAAGGTGCAGAGCGACCCGTCGTTGCTGCGCGATGGGCCAGGCATTCTGGTGTCCTTCCTGCGCTACCTGGAGAAGACCCGGCAGCTGCGCGGCTCGGGGCTCTACCAGCTGGAGGCCGAGCTCGCCCAGGTCCGGCCGAGGTTCGCCGCGGCCATGCAGGACTCGTCGCGGTTCGGGATGGCGAAGTCGATGTTCGCGTCCATGAGCGCCGACGGGGTGGAGCTCGAGGACCCCGACGCGATCCAGGAGTGGATCGAGGACTTCAACGCCCGGCCGTACGCCGAGCGTGCGGCGCTCACGGACGACGTCGTCCCCACGCTGCCGGGCCCGGAGCTGGTGCTGCCACCGGTGACGCTCGCGAGCGAGGAGGAGCTGCGCCGGGCCGCCGAGGCAGCACCGCTGCTCCAGCGGGTTTCCGCGCTGCTGGCGTACGTCGGGCCACAGGGACGGGCGGTGACGCAGACCGCGGCGTTGCGGGTGCTCGACGCCAAGGCGCTGGCCGAGACCTGCGGCGACGAGGAGCGGCTGCACCGCCCTGAGCACTGGCAGCGTGAGGTACGGCGGATGGCCGACCTGCCCGGCGTCCACGAGGCGTACGAGCTGGCGGTGCTGGCCGACCTGCTGCACGTGGGCGCGACCCGGGTGCGACGCGGCCCGAGCTCCCCGACCGCAACCGACCCCGCGGCGATGGCCGCAGGGTTGGCCACCGCCGCGGTCGAGGTGGGGGTGTTCGTCGGCGAGGTGCCGCCCCACATCGCCGACGTCGTCGGTGCGGTCGATGAGCAGCTGCTGGGCATGCTGGCGGCGGTCTACGCCGCGGGCGAGCCGGTGGGCGCCGAGGAGCTCACGGGGCACCTCGCCGACGAGATCGGCCTGGCTCCGGACAGCACCTGGCGCGGCGGTGTCCGGTCCTACCTCGAGCGGGCGTTCACGCGGTTCGAGCGGCTGGGGATGCTGACCCGACTTGGCCTGCACGTGCCGGCGGGGTTGGCTGCGATCGGGCTGTCCGACCCGCGGGCAACGAGTGTCAGCCTGACGCCACTGGGCGTGTGGTGGCTGCGCGACCTGCTGGTCGAGGCTGGCATCCGGGCGCCGCTGCTCGGGGAGCTGGCCGTCGCGTCAGCCGCCGGCCTCGCCGACGGGTTGCAGGGCTACTCCTTGGAGGACGGGCAGGCCGAGCTCGCCGCGTGGAGTGCGGTGCGTGGCAGCGAGGAGGCGGCGCGGCAGATCGCCGGGCTGCTGGGGGATCCCGATGTCGGCCGGCGGCAGTTCGCGGTGGCCGTGTTGGCGGACCTGCCGGCTGCCGAGGGCGCCGCGCGGTCGCTGCTCGACGACCCGGCCGCACGGCCGTACGC
>JAJAYV010000338.1 GCA_026786045.1 Frankiaceae bacterium
CCCCCCCCCCCCCCCCCGCCACCCCGGTGGGACCCTGGGGGGCGGGGGGTGTTGGGGGGGGCGCCCACCCCCCCCCACCCCAGGGTGCCCCAGGGAGCGGGGGGGGGGGCGGTCTGGTCAGGGCAGCAGGGGGCCGCGCGGGGTGACGACGAGCCCCTCCGGCTCGCCATGACCGCGCCGCCGCCGAGCGGTGACGGCCGCGCGAAGTCGCGCGTGGAAGGCGGCCGGGTCCGCGCGGTAGCGACTCGGGGTCACGTGCATGAGCGACAGCCCGTGCGCGTCCGCGTGCCCGTGGCGGGCGAGGGTGTCGTCGAGGAGCTCGGCGTCCCCGTGCCGCTCCTTGCTGTCCATCTCGCCGCCGACGCCGGTGCCGACGAGGTAGACGTCGATGATCCCCACGAGTTGCCCGCGCACGGTCACGGTCGCGTTGACGTAGAAGGGCAGGCCGCCGCCGACCAGATCGTCGACGAGCTCCGCCTCGGGCGGTGACGCCGCCCCGCGGACGGCGTCCTGCACGGCCCGCCTCGCCCACGCGGTCCGGCCGACGGCGCCGTGGTCCAGCAGGCGCGTCAGCGCGGCAGCCTCGGCGTGCCCGTCCGCGACCGCTCCGAGCAGCAACCCGCGCACGTCCCGCAGGGAGGCGCACTCGCGCGCCCCGTCGATGACGATGCGTGACGCGTCGGCGACCCGGACCCCGTGCCACTGCCAGGGGACCACGTCGGCGAGGTCGGCCGTGCGACGGACCAGGACGTGCTCGTTCGACGGGCGCTGCACGTGCGGCCCGACCAGCACCTGCACCCGGTCACCCGGCGGCACCCACCGCATTCCCAAGGCCCGCGCGCCGGCCAGACCGCTCACCACGGGCAGCGGCGCAGGGCCGCGGCGGCCGGGCGCCTGCTCGGCGTGCTTGACCGCGGACTGGGCCAGCACGGCAGGACCGGGTGGGTGGTCGGCGGTCAGGTAGCTCCCGCGCCACAGCCTGGTCCAGCGTCCGCTGCTGACCAGCCGGGACACGACGCTCGGATCGACGCCCGCCGCGGCGAGCTCGGCCGAGGTCACCACGCCGTACGTCTCCCGCCCGAGCCGCTGACCGGTTCGTTGTACGTCGTCCATGCGCATCGGCCCACTGCAGACCGGGCGCGCCGCCGAGTCAGGCTCGTTCGACCGATGTGTGGACAGGCTGCCGAGTGATCCACGTGAGGTTGCGGGCGGATCTGGACCCCGGAAGCACCCGAGAGCTCACGTGGATCACCGAGGGTGCCGCGGGTGGTGAGGCGCCCGGACTAGCCTGGGGGCCATGTGCGGCATCGTGGGCTACGTCGGTGACCAGCAGGCGCTCGAGGTGGTCCTGGACGGTCTGCGCCGCCTCGAGTACCGCGGCTACGACAGCGCCGGGGTCTCCGTACTCGGTGCCGACGGCCTGCAGGTCGAGCGCAAGGCCGGCAAGCTGGCCAACCTCGAGAAGGTGCTCTCCGGCCGCGACCTGCCCGGCACGCTCGGGATCGGGCACACCCGCTGGGCCACGCACGGCCCGCCCACCGACGCCAACGCCCACCCGCACGTCGACTGCACGGGCAAGGTCGCCGTCGTCCACAACGGCACGATCGAGAACTTCGAGCTCCTGGTCGCCGGGCTCCAGGACCGCGGGCACGAGCGTCGCTCCGACACCGACACCGAGGTCGTCGCCCACCTCGTCGAGGAGCGGTACGACGGCGACCTGCCGGCGACTGTGCGCAGCATCTGCAAGGACCTCGAGGGGTCCTTCGTGCTGGTGATCAGCCACGCCGACGAGCCCGGCCTCATCGTGGCGGCGCGCCGCAACCTGCCGCTGGTCATCGGCCTGGGCGACGGCGAGAACTTCGTCGGCTCCGACGTCACCGCCTTCATCGCCCACACCCGCGAGGCGCGGGCGGTCGAGCAGGACCAGGTCGTCGAGGTGCGCCGCGAGGGCGTGACGGTCACCGACCTCGAGGGAGCGGTCGTCGAGGGCGAGAGCTACCACGTCGACTGGGACACCGACGCCGCCGAGAAGGGCGGCTACGAGTTCTTCATGGACAAGGAGATCGCCGAGCAGCCCGAGGCCGTACGCGCCACTCTCGGCGGCCGGCTCACCGAGGGCGAGGGGCTGCTGCACCTCGACGAGCTGTCGATGAGCGTCGAGGACGTCCGCGACATCGAGCAGGTCGTGATCATCGCCTGCGGCTCGAGCTACCACTCCGGCCTGGTCGGCAAGTACGCCATCGAGCGCTGGTGCCGGCTGCCCGTGCAGGTCGAGATGGCCAGCGAGTTCCGCTACCGCGACCCGGTGGTCGGCCGCCGCACGCTGGTCATCGCGATCAGCCAGAGCGGCGAGACTGCCGACACCCTCGAGGCGCTGCGGCACGCCCGCTCCCAGCGCGCCTGGGTGCTGGCGGTGACCAACACGGTCGGCTCGACGGTCAGCCGCGAGAGCGACGCGGTGCTCTACACGCGCGCCGGCCCGGAGGTCGCCGTCGCCTCGACCAAGGCCGTGATCGCCCAGCTCGCCGCGATGTACGTCGTCGGGCTCTACCTCGCGCAGGTCCGTGGCACCCGCGACGCCGACGAGGTGCGCGCCCACATGCAGGACCTGCAGGAGGTGCCGGCGCTGATCGAGGAGCTGCTGACCCGGATGGAGCCGGTCCGAGAGCTGGCCCGCTCGCTCGTCGACGCCGAGCGGGTGCTGTTCCTCGGCCGGCACGTCGGCTTCCCGATGGCGCTGGAGGGGGCGCTGAAGCTCAAGGAGCTGGCCTACGTCAGTGCCGAGGGCTTTCCTGCCGGGGAGATCAAGCACGGGCCGATCGCGTTGATCGAGCCGGGCACGCCGGTGGTGATCATCGCCCCGCGGCACGCCCTCCAGGCCAAGCTGATCAACAACATCCAGGAGGTGCGGGCCCGGGGCGCCCGGACGATCGTCATCGCGACCGACGGCGACGAGAGCGTCACGCCCTACGCCGACCACGTCATCCTCATCCCCGACGTGAAGTCGCTGCTGGCCCCGCTGCTGACGATCGTGCCGATGCAGGTGCTGTCGGCCGAGCTCGCGCGGGCTCGCGGCCTGGACGTCGACCAGCCGCGCAACCTCGCCAAGTCCGTCACGGTCGAGTAGACCGGCGTGATCGTCGGCGTGGGCATCGACGTCGTGCAGATCGCCCGGATCGAGCGCGCCCTGGCCCGCACGCCGGGCCTCGCCGACCGGCTGTTCACCGACGGCGAGCGAGCGCTCCCGCGGGCGGAGTCGCTCGCGGCCCGCTTCGCCGCGAAAGAGGCGGTCGCCAAGGCGCTGGGCGCCCCCGGTGGCCTGCGCTGGCGCGACGCCGAGGTGGTCAACGACCCGGGCGGCCGCCCGCGGCTGGTGCTGCACGGCGGCGTGGCCGAGGAGGCCGCCGCGCAGGGGATCACCACCTGGCACCTGTCGCTGTCCCACGACGGCGGCGTGGCGACGGCCGTCGTGGTGGCCGAGACATGAGGTACGCCCACACCGTCGCGCAGGTCCGGGAGGCCGAGGGAGCGCTCGTGGCGCGGCTGCCGGAGGGCGCGCTGATGCAGCGCGCGGCCACCGGCCTGGCCGTCGCGCTGGCCGGGCGGCTCGGCCGCGTCTACAC
>JAJAYV010000339.1 GCA_026786045.1 Frankiaceae bacterium
GCGCGGGGCGACCGCGCCGCCCCGCCCCCGGGCGCGGGGCGCCCGCCCCGCGCGCCCCGGCCGGGGCGCGAGCGCCGCGCCGCGGCGCAGCACCCGGTCGACCCGGTCGAGCAGCGCGCGCTCCTCGCGGCGGCGGGCGTCCTGCAGCCGCTGGAGCTCGGCCCCCGGCCGGCAGGTCTGCACCACGGCGTCGACGGCGCGGCGGGCCCGGCCCCACGCCTGCACGGCATGCCGGCGGGCCTCGAACAGCTCGAGCGGGGTGCGGGTGCAGGGCAGCAGGACCGGGCTCATGGGGCGTCTCCTCGCCGGAGGGTTCGAGAGCAGCGTCCCCCTGTCCTCGGCAGGATCACCCCCGGACTGTGATCGTCGTCACATTGTCACCGGAACGTGAACGGCGAAGCTGGACGAACCGGCCGGGACTACACCAGGACGCCGGCTCGCTTGGCCCCGCGGCGGCGCTCGGAGCGCAGCGCGTGCAGGTAGAGGTCGAAGTCGACCTGGATGGTGTGCCGCTTGCTGCCGATGTAGCGGGCGCGCACCTCGGCGTCCTGCCGGTCGATCGCGTCCTGCATCTCCTGCCGCGACGGCAGGGCGTACGTGCCCGCGAGGTGATCGGCGACCAGCCGTCCCTGCTCCTCCGCGATCGGCATGATCGCGCCGAGCGGCTGCACCAGCCCGATGAACGCGAGGTCGGTCATGTCGGGGTGGAACACCCTGCTGTACAGAGATATCCGGTTGTCCTTGGCCGAGACCAACTCCTCGTCGAAGAACGGGAACGTGATCCGGTAGCCGGTCGCGTAGACGACGACGTCGACGTGCGCGCGGGTGCCGTCCTCGAAGACCGCCTCCGAGCCCTCGAACCGCGACAGGTTCGGCTTGGCGACCACCGCGCCGTGCGCGAGCCGGGTCAGGATCGTGTCGCTGACGGTGATGTGGGCCTGCAGCATCCCGTGCGTCGGGGTCCGCAGGCCGTACCGCTCGTACCGGCCGACGACCGCTTTGAGCATCCCGGCGGTGAGCCGTTGGCGGACCTTCCACGGCAGCATGCGCGCGAGCGCGGGTGTCTCGACCTGGTCCATCGGCCGGCCGAAGACGTACTTGGGGACGATGTGTACCGGGGTGCGCGCCGCGAGGTAGGTGCGGTGCGCGACCCAGGAGGACTCGACCGCGATGTCCATCGCGCTGTTGCCCATGCCGACGACGAGCACCGACAGGTCGCGCCAGGCGGTGTTGTCCTCGAAGTCGTGTGCGTGCAGCTGCACCCCCGGGAAGCTCTCGCTGCCGGGGAAGGCCGGCTCTGGCCGGCGCGGGTCCCAGTGGTGGCCGTTGGCGACGACCAGCGCGTCGAACTCCTCGACGCTGCCGTCGTCGAGCGTCAGCCGCCACCCGCCGCCGTCGCGCCGCTCCGCCCGCTCGACCGCCGTGGAGAAGCGGATGTGCCGGAGCAGGTCGAAGTGGTCGGCGTAGGACGCGAAGTACTCCGCGATGTGGGTGTGGTGCGGGAAGTCCGGATACGACTTCGGCATCGGGAAGTCGGTGTACTCCATCCGCTCGCGCGAGGTGTTGATGTGCAGCGAGCGGTAGGACGAGCTCAGCCCGTTGCTGTTCTGGAAGACCCAGTTCCCGCCGACGCGGTCGCCCTTCTCGAAGCAGATGACCGGGATCCCCTTCTCGACCAGCGCCTTCAGCGCGACCATGCCGGACGAGCCGGCGCCGATGACAGCCGTACGGGGCAGGTGAACCATGGTTCACACCTTAGGGCCGGGTGCGGCAGGATGGACGCATGATCGCGCTGACCGACCGGACCGTGGCCATCACCGGAGCGGCCAGGGGCATCGGCGCCGCCGTCGCCGCCGAGGTCGTCCGCCGCGGCGGGCTGGTGCTGCTCGGCGACCTCGACGCCGAGGCCGTCGCTGCGGTCGCCACCCGCCTCGGCCCGGCTGCGCTGTCCGGCCGGCTCGACGTCACCGACGACGCGTCGTACGCACAGTGGCTGGAGCTCGCGCAGGTGGACGTGCTGGTCAGCAACGCCGGCGTGATGTGGGTCGGGGCCTACGACGAGGAGCCCGAGGTGGCCGGCCGCCGGATGATGGACGTCAACTTCTGGGGCGTTGTGCGCGGCACCCGGCTGGTGCTGCCGGCGATGCTGCACCGCGGTTCCGGGCACGTCGTCACCGTCGCCTCGCTGGCCTCCTACATCGGTCCGCGCGGCGAGGCGACCTACGGCGCGACCAAGCACGCGGTGCACGGTTGGACCAAGGCGGTGCGCGCCGAGCTGCGCGGGCGGGGCGTCGACTTCACGCTCGTTCTGCCCGCGGTCGTCGAGACCGAGCTGGCCGCCGGCACCGACTCCGGCGGCGTCCCTCGGCTCACCCCCGAGCAGGTGGCCAGCGCCGTCGTCGACGCGATCGAGCGGCCGCGCTTCGAGGTCTTCGTGCCGGCGCGCACGAGCGCGCTGGTGCGGATCTTCGCGTTGCTCCCGCAGACCGCCCGCGACCGGATGTACGAGCGGCTCGTGCCCGACCAGGTGCGCAGCACCGACCGCGCGGCACGGGCGGCGTACGAGCAGCGTCAGGTCCTGTAGCGCGTCTGCCAGGCTGTGGCCATGGACCTGACCCTGCCGGTCGGGCCGCGCGACCACGTCCGCGGCCCGCGGGACGCGCGCGTCACGGTCGTGGAGTACGCCGACGTCGAGTGCCCCTACTGCGGCCGGGTCGAGCCGGTGCTGCAGGAGCTGCTCTCGCAGCGAGACGACGTGCGGCTGGTCTACCGGCACTTCCCGCTCGTCGACGTGCACCCGCACGCCTTCTCCGCTGCGCTCGCGCTCGAGGCCGCCGCCGAGCAGGGGGTGTTCTGGGAGCTGCACGACCGGCTGTTCGCCGACCAGGAGTCTCTCGGCCGCGCCGCCTACGCCCGGCATGCCGGGGCGCTCGGGCTGGACCCGGACCGGTTGCTGCGCCCGGCCAGCGAAAGGCACGACAGCCGGGTGCGCGACGACTTCGACAGCGGCGTCGCGAGCGGGGTGCAGGGCACGCCCGCGCTGTTCGTCGACGGCGTGCGCTTCGAGGGCGGGCCGAGCCTGAAGCGGGTGCTCGAGGCCGTGGACCGGGCGCGCGGGTGACCGCCCCGACCCGGCTGCTCCCGCGCGGCGAGCTGACCTCCGCCGCCCGGGAGTACCTGCGGACCGAGGCCGGCGGCGCAGTGCTGCTGCTGCTCGCGACGGTCGCGGCGCTGGTCTGGGCGAACAGCCCATGGAGCGGCAGCTACGAGTCGCTGTGGGAGACCCACCTGTCGGTGCAGCTCGGTGACGCCCTCATCGACGAGTCGCTGCGGCACTGGGTGAACGACGCGCTCATGACGCTGTTCTTCCTGCTCGTCGGGCTCGAGATCGCGCGCGAGCTGTCGGTCGGGGAGTACCAGGACCGCCGCGCCGTCGTCGCCCCCGCGCTGGCCGCGCTCGGCGGGCTGGTCGTCCCGGCCGCGCTCTACCTGCTCGTCGCGGGCGGCGACGGGGAGGCCGCCCGCGGCTGGGG
This sequence comes from Frankiaceae bacterium, assembly GCA_026786045.1. Lineage (GTDB taxonomy): Bacteria > Actinomycetota > Actinomycetes > Mycobacteriales > SCTD01 > SCTD01. The sequence continues at coordinate 3,534 of JAJAYV010000339.1, forward strand.
GATCGCCATCTCCACCGACACCGCCTTCGCGCTCGGCGTGCTCGCGCTGGTCGGTCCCCGCTGCCCGAACCGGCTGCGCATCTTCCTGCTCGCTTTGGCGATCGTCGATGACGTCGCGGCGATCGGCGTCATCGCCGTCTTCTACACCGACGACCTCGACACCGGTGCGCTTGGCCTGGCCGCGCTGCTGTTCCTCGTGCTCGTCGCGCTGCGCACCGGCCGGGTGAGGAACCCGGCACCGTACGTCGTGGTGGCGGTGCTGCTGTGGCTGGCGACGTACGCCTCCGGGGTGCACCCGACAGTCGCGGGCGTGGCGATGGGGCTGTTGTTCGCCTCGTACGCGCCGGGGGAGGACGACCTCGAGCGCGCGGCGCAGAGCGGCCGGCGGTTCCTGTCCATGCCGTCGGCGGAGCGGGCGCGCGACGCAGTCCGCAGCCTGGCCGTCACCGTGTCGGCGAACGACCGGCTGACGCTGCGGCTGCACCCGGTCGTGAGCTTCGCGGTGGTGCCGCTGTTCGCGCTCGCCAACGCGGGGGTGGCGCTCGACGGCGAGGCGCTGCGCGGCGCGGCAACCAGCCCGGTCGCGCTCGGGATCGTGCTCGGCCTGGTCGTCGGCAAGCTGCTCGGCGTGCTCGGCGGGACCTGGCTGGCGCTGCGACTGCCGAGCTCGTCGTTCGTCAGCGGCACCAGCTGGGGGCAGGTGACCGGGGTGGCGTCGGTGGCCGGGATCGGCTTCACCATCGCGCTGTTCGTCACCGACCTGGCCTTCGACGACCCCCTGCTGCAGCAGGAGGCGAAGATCGGGATCCTCGCCGGGTCGGCGCTCGCAGCCGCGCTCGCGCTGGGCGTGTTCCGCTTCCTGTCCGCGCGCGGCGGGCTCTGCCTGCCGGGCGCCGAGCTGCGCTCACTGCCGCCTATGTCGGCGATCCCCGACCCGGAGTAGCCGGGCAGGCCGCAGCGGCCATCGCACGGGCCCGCGCTCGTGGTGGTCGAACGCGCGGCGTCAGTCGGCTGCTCAGGGTGGACTGTGCGCCCAGCCCTGCTGGGTGAGTCGGCGTTGGCCGTCGCGGTGGGGGAGGTCTTGCTTTCGGTCGTGATGGTCATGATGATGCTGGTGACAGAGCAGGACGAGGTTGTCCAGGTCGGTCAAACCGTCGTCGGCCCAGTGCCGGACGTGGTGGGCGGCGCACTGGGCCGGTCGCCGGCCACAGCCCTTCACGACGCAGTGCCGGTCACGGGCCACCAGAGCGCGGAACAGCCGGCCGTTGACGGTCCGGGCGGCCCGGCCGATGTAGAGCGGGTCGGAGCCCCGGTCCTGCTGCAGGACGACCAGGTCGATGATGGCGTCGCAGGCCAGTCGGCGCAGCGCGCCGCGGGACAGCGGTCCGCTGTCGCCCGCGATGCTGGGGGCGGCGGGTGGTTCGCCGGCCAGGTCGCGGCCCAGCCACTCACCGAGGCTGATCGGCTCGGAGTGCTGGGGGGCGGGGAGCTGGTCGGGGCGGCACATCACATGCAGGTGGGTGCGGACGGTGTGCGCGTCGTCGGCAACGCTGTCGCCGGGGCCGTGGGCGCGGGTGAGGTAGTCGGTGGCCCACTGGACCAGGACGTCGGCTTGTCGGGCGGCCTTGCCGCGCTGGTCGCCGGCTTCCCGGGCGGCCTCGATGGCCAGGTCCATCGCCAGGCGAACGGTCGCGCCGTCGTCCCCGGCCAGGGTGCCGTCGACGGAGGTGTGCGGGCCGACGTCGTTCAGCCGCAGGCCCATCCGCTCGCGGGCGCGCCGCTCGGCCTCGGCGGCGATCCGGTCGTCGATGGCGGCGGCCTTGTCACGCAGTCGCTTGCGCAGGTCGACCGGGTCGGTGACCTGGGCCAGCGCGCACAGCCCGTCCTGTGCCTCGGCGACGACGTCACGGTCGAGCCCGCGGACACCGGCGACGACGGCGGAGGCGTGCTCGACGGTGATCGTGCCGGCAGCGAGCAGGTCGCCGAGCGCGGGCAGGTCGTCGCGCAGCGCGGTGGCGAGATGGACCGCAGCGCGGGCGGCGCCGTCGGTGAGGTGGCGCTGGTCGCGCAGCCAGGACGCAGTGGTGGTCGGCTGGCCCGGGCGGGCGTGTCCGGCGACGGCGTCCATCTCGGCGAGCTCGCGCAGCGCCAGAGCCCGGGCCCGCTCGGCGAGCTGGAACAGGGCGGTGGTGTCCGCTCGTGACCCGGACAGCGGTCCGTGCCTGACAACAGCGTCCAGCGCGCTCGTGAGTGCGGTCAGCAGCGGCGACGGACCGGTCGGTGGCGCGGTCACTCCCGGGATCGCCCAGAAGACGTCCTCCGGCGACGACGCATCCAAGAGGTCGGCCTCAGCCGGCC
>JAJAYV010000340.1 GCA_026786045.1 Frankiaceae bacterium
CTCACCGCCGCGGAGATTGATCTGAGCTACGCGGTGAACACCCGGGCCAGTCTGCTGCTCATGCAGGCCTTCGCCGCGCAGCACGACGGTCGAGTGGGCGGGCGGGTCGTGCTCGTCACCTCGGGGCAGTACCACGGTGCCATGCCAGGCAACTGCCCTACGTCGCATCCAAGGCCGCGCTGCACCAGCTGACGCCCAGCCTCGCGGTGCATCTGATGTCACGCGGCATCACCGTGAACTGCGTCGATCCCGGCCCGAACGACACCGGCTGGGCCGACGAGGCCATCCGCGCCGCAGTGACGGCCCGCAACCCCGGCCGGCGCTGGAGCACCCCGGCGGACACAGCCGAGCTCGTTACCTAGCTGGTCGGCGACGGGGCCGGCTGGGTCACCGGCCAGACCATCGCCTCCGACGGCGGGTGGTCCGCGCTCGGCTGACGCTCCGACCTCGAGCCCACCGACACGGCAGTGCCCCATATGCCAAACCCTCATCGGCACGTCGCAGAATGCCAGCTAGCGCTTGTTGCCCGCGGTGAGGTGACCTGGTGTCGGCGCGGTATCGCGACAGCGACGCTGGCCTCCCAATTCTGATCTGCCCGGTCGAGGTGCTAATCACCGCCGGGCGAAGCGCTCCTCAGCGGTCAGAAACTGGGCCCGACATGCGCCGCGAGGCAGGCGTGCACGGACTCCCCGCAGCGGCGAGCCCTCGGAGGTGCTCGGGAGCCGCAACAGTGTCCACCCAGAGGGGTCAAGTCCATCGTGCAAACCAGCCGGCCCACCCGCCCGGCCATCTCGACGCGCCTACACCCCAGCGGCAACATGATCATCAAAACCGCATGGTCACCGGGGGCTCGACAGTGGATCCGGGCTGTGGCCGGGCACCTGCCCGCCGGGCCGCTCGGGGTGCCGACCGGGCGCTCCACTCTTACGGTCGTGGAATGCACGACCTAGCCGCCCGGCTCGACCACGCGCTCGCGACCGCGGTCGGCGCGCTGCTGGGCCAGGACCTGACCAAACCGGCCCCGAACGGCGGGCTGCGTCGGGCGTCGGCGGCGAGCTGGTTGGGCCTGCTCGTCCTGGCGCTGGCCGTCACCCTGGTGCTGGGCCGGCGCGACTCCTGGCCCGCGAGCGCCGCCGGCGCACTGGTGCTGACCGTCCCGCTGGCGATGACCGTCCTGCGCGGAGTGGTCGACGAGTTCCGCGGCAGTTACGCCCGCGGCGGGCCGGTCGTGCTGGTCCTTATGGTCGGCAGCTTCCTGGCCGGCCTGCTGGCGACCCAGCCGATCTGAGGGCGAAGGCCTAAGCACTGGTGGGGTTCCTCGTCCGACGATGCGAGGTGCCCACCGACGCCGCCGACTTGCTGTCGGAGGTCTACCTGGTGCTCTGACGGAGGCGGTCGGAGTTTCCTGACGACGAGCTCGAAGCTCGCGCAAGGGCGTTCGGCATCGCCCGCGGCGTCCTGGCCAACCGCCGCCGTAGCGAGCGTCGACGCAGCCCTGGTAGGGCGGCTGCGCGGACACATAGCGAAAGCGGTTCCGCCGCTAGACCCGGGCGTTCTTGACCTGCACGCCGCACTAGCAGGCCTCTGGCCGCCCGACCGTGAGCTGCTGCTCATGGTCGGCGTCGATGACCTCACAGCGCAGGAGGTGGCCGTCGTCCTGGGTATCTCACCGGAGGCGGTGCGCCAGCGGCTGCACAGGGTGCGCGCACGCCTACGCGCTCAAGTCGACGCTGCCTGTCCGACCTGAGCGCACCGTCCTGTGGAGCACCCGGCCAGCGCGGGCAAGCTGATGCCGGTTTCCTCTGGTTGTTCGAAAGCTCGTTAATCCCGGCTCTGCGATGTTGGGCCCCGCCGGGAGCCGGCGCCCGGAAGCCGATCGTCTATGACACAAGATCACGGACGCGCGGCACGGCCGACGTTGCCGTCGCGCTGTGCTCCTTCGACGTTGCTGCCGCCTCTCCTGCTTACCGGTTGACGGCGGTGCCCAGGACGGTCGGAGCCACGGGCGGCAGGTTCGGCCAGACCATCGCGGTGCGCACTGCGGTGACGTCGAAGCCGGCGGCCGCGACGGCGCCCCAGGTGTCGCGCCGGACCGAGCACCCCCCGGCGGCGCGTCCCCAGACCGGCTGGAGCAGCTGCTGGAGCCGGCCGACCCAGTGCCCTGGAGGGGCGGCGACGTGCTCGAGCAGGAGCAGCCGACCGCCGGGGACCAGGACCCGCCGCAGCTCCGCGAGCGCCTTGGGCGGCTGCTCGACCGAGCAGAGCACGCAGGCGCAGAGCACCGCGTCGACCGAGCAGTCGGCCAGCGGCAGGGCATGGGCGTCGGCCGAGAGCAGCGTCACCGGCACCGGGCAGGCCGTCACCCGCCCGCGGGCCAGAGCGCGCATCGATGGGTCGGGCTCGACGGCCACCACCGACGTCACGGCGGCCGGCAGGTGGGCCAGGTCGTGGCCGGGTCCCAGACCAAGGATCAGCAGCCGACCGCTCGCGTCGGCCAGCACCGACGCGCGCACCTGGCCGTAGCCGCCGCGTTCCCCGGCCGCGGCGACCAGCCGGTAGACCTGCGTGAAGACCGGGTGGGTGTGCTCGCGCTCACGGCTCATGCATCCAGTGTCGGGTCAGGTCGGGCCGCCCTCCGTAAAACCTGTCTCGCGGTCCTGGCGGCTGTCAGTCGATGTGCTCGGCGTGTCTTGCGGGGCGACCGTCGGCTGGCGCCGGCCGATACCGGGCCGCAGCCGTAGGGCTACGTCGTTCAGCCGGCTTTCATGGTCATCGCCAGGACGGACGGCTCGGTAGCGCTCGTGGCGATGGTGAGCCGCATCGTCGAGGCCGCGGGACCGTCGCGGGTCAGGGCCGCTCCCTGGTCGTTGCGGATCTCCAGCTCCCAGCCGGCGTCTTGGGCGCGCGCGATCGCGTCGTCGATCGCCGCCGCCACGCTTCGGGGGTCTTCGGCGTCGAAGCTGCGCAGGAGCTCGGCCTGCTGTCCTTTCGACGTGCTGGACGGGTCCTTCCTGGCCTGTTCGGTGTTGACGCCCGGGTCCATGCCGGCAGGGGCGTACGAGGCGAGCGGATCGGCCTTCAGTGCGGCCAGGTACGGGTCGGCGGTGGCGCAGCCGCCGACGGCGATGGCCGCGAAGAGAGCAGCCGCGGCCGCGGCGCACACGGCGCCGTTCGGCCGGCGCCCGCGAGGGTCAGTCACCGTCGTGGAAGACGTCGCTGCGTTCGCCGAGCCGGAAGTCCGGATCGTACGCGTCTGCGAGCCCGTCACGGTCAAAGTCTGCTCGGTCACCGTTGGGCTCTGTCGGGTAATGAC
>JAJAYV010000341.1 GCA_026786045.1 Frankiaceae bacterium
CGACGGCGGCGAGCAGCGCCCGGAGCCCGGACAGCCCCCCGGCCGGGCCCAGCGCCCCCCCGGCCACCCGGGCGCGCTCGACCCGCTTGCGGTAGTTGGCGTACTCCGCCGAGATCCGCTGCAGGTCGGCCGTCAGCTCGGCGGAGCGGTCCGGCTCGGCCGGCGCGGGCTGCTCCTGCTCGCCGGGCTGCTCCTGCGCGCTGGACGGTGCAGCCGCGCCGGCGCGGACCTCGCCGGTGTCCGGGTCAAGCCGGCGCTTGTCGCGCACGACCACCCGGTCGGGGTCGAGGTCCCAGCCCTCCTCGTCGGGTCGGCTCACTTGCTCTCGTCCTCGACGACCTCGGCGTCGACCACACCGTCGTCCTCGGCCGGACCGGCGGATGCGCCCGTGGGGGCGTCCGCGGCCTGCTGGGCGTAGAGCGCGCCACCGAGCTCCTGGCTCTTGGTGGCAACCTTCTCCGCGGCGGACTTGATCGCGGCGATGTCGCTGCCACCGAGCGCGGACTTGAGGTCGGTCAGCGCGGTCTCGACGTCGGCCTTGCCCTCGGCGGGGAGCTTGTCGCCGTTCTCGCCGAGGAACTTCTCGGTCTGGAAGACCAGCCCCTCGGAGGAGTTGCGGGTCTCGGCCTCGTCGCGCCGCTTCTTGTCCTCCTCGGCGTACTCCTCGGCCTCCTTCATCATCCGCTCGACCTCGTCCTTGGGCAGCGCGCTGCCGCCGGAGATGGTCATGCGCTGCTCCTTGCCGGTGCCGAGGTCCTTGGCGGAGACGTGCACGATGCCGTTCGCGTCGATGTCGAACACGACCTCGATCTGCGGGACGCCACGCGGCGCCGGCGGCAGGCCGGTCAGCTCGAACATGCCGAGCTTCTTGTTGTACTGCGCCATCTCGCGCTCGCCCTGGAACACCTGGATCTGCACGGACGGCTGGTTCTCGTCGGCCGTGGTGAAGACCTCGGAGCGCTTGGTCGGGATGGTGGTGTTGCGCTCGATGAGCTTGGTCATGATGCCGCCCTTGGTCTCGATGCCGAGGGACAGCGGGGTGACGTCGAGCAGCAGGACGTCCTTGACCTCGCCCTTGAGGACACCGGCCTGCAGGGCCGCGCCGACCGCGACGACCTCGTCGGGGTTGACGCCCTTGTTGGGCTCCTTGCCGGTGAGTTCGCGGACCAGGTCGGAGACGGCCGGCATGCGGGTCGAGCCGCCGACGAGCACGACGTGGTCGATCTCCGACAGTGCGATGCCGGCGTCCTTGATGGCCTGCTGGAACGGGCCCTTGGTCCGGTCCAGCAGGTCCTGCGTCATGCGCTGGAACTCCGCCCGCGTGACCGTGACGTCGAGGTGCAGCGGGCCGTCCGGGCTCGCGGTGATGTACGGCAGGTTGATGCCGGTCGACTGCGACGCGCTCAGCTCGATCTTGGCCTTCTCGGCCGCCTCGCGCAGGCGCTGCATCGCCATCTTGTCGCCGGACAGGTCGATGCCGTTGTTGCTCAGCTGGAACTGCTTGACCAGGTGCTGGACGACCCGCTCGTCCCAGTCGTCGCCGCCGAGCTTGTTGTCGCCGGAGGTGGCCTTGACCTCGATGACGCCGTCGCCGATCTCGAGCAGCGACACGTCGAACGTGCCTCCGCCGAGGTCGAAGACGAGGATCGTCTGCTCCTTCTCGCCCTTGTCCAGGCCGTACGCCAGCGCCGCCGCGGTCGGCTCGTTGACGATGCGCAGGACGTTGAGGCCGGCGATCTCGCCAGCCTCCTTGGTCGCCTGGCGCTCGTGGTCGGAGAAGTACGCCGGCACGGTGATGACGGCGTCCGTCACCGTCTCGCCGAGGTAGCTCTCCGCGTCGCGCTTGAGCTTCTGCAGGACGAAGGCGCTGATCTGCTGGGCGGTGAAGTCCTTGCCGTCCAGGCTCTGCTTCCAGTCGGTGCCGATGTGGCGCTTGACGGAGCGAATGGTCCGGTCGACGTTCGTGACGGCCTGGCGCTTGGCGACCTCGCCGACGAGCACCTCGCCGTTCTTGGCGAAGGCGACGATCGACGGCGTGGTGCGCGCGCCCTCGGCGTTGGCGATGACCGCGGGCTCACCGCCCTCGAGGACGGCGACGCAGGAGTTGGTGGTGCCGAGGTCGATGCCGACGGCGCGTGCCATGTGGGGCTCCTTCTGACGTTGAGTGCTTGCCGCTCATGGTGCGGTCCTCTGCTGCAAGCGTCAAACGGAGTTGAGTGTTCCCGGCTCAAGCAGCTTGTCCTCGACACGGTCACGGGCGGTTTGACTACGGTCAGGACAAACGACGTGAGGATCAGTCCCGTGAAGCTCCGCACCCTCGGCCGCAGCGGCTGCGCGGTCTCGGCCCTGTGCCTGGGCACGATGACGTTCGGCGACGAGACCGACCAGGCCGGCGCGCATGCCCAGCTCGACGCCTTCGTGGCCGCCGGCGGGACCCTCGTGGACACCGCCGACGTCTACACGGCGGGCGCGGCGGAGACCATCGTCGGCCGCTGGCTGGCCGACCGCCCCGCCGACGTGCGCGACCGGGTCGTGCTCGCCACGAAGGCCCGCTTCCCCATGGGCCCGGACGCCAACGACCTCGGCACGTCGCGCCGACACCTGCGCCGGGCTCTGGAGGCCTCACTCACCCGGCTGGGCGTGGAGCACGTCGACCTGTACCAGCTGCACGCCTGGGACCCGCGCACGCCGCTGGAGGAGAGCTGGCGCTTCCTCGACGACGCCGTCGCGGCGGGCAAGATCGGCTACGCCGGGCTGAGCAACTTCACCGGCTGGCAGGTCCAGAAGGCCGCCGACCTGGCCGAGCACCGCGGCTGGACGCCGCCGGTCACGCTGCAGCCGGCGTACAGCCTGCTCGTCCGCGACATCGAGCACGAGATCGTCCCGGCCTGCCAGCACAACGGCCTGGGGCTGCTGCCCTGGAGTCCGCTGGCCGGCGGGTGGCTGTCCGGCAAGTACACCAAGGACCAGCGACCGACGGGGGCCAGCCGGCTGGGCGAGGACCCTGAGCGGGGGATCGAGGCCTACGACCGGGTCGGCGGGCAGGCCCGCACCTGGGACGTGCTCGAGGCGGTCCAGTCCGCGGCGGAGTCGCTCGGCGCGTCGATGGCGCAGGTCGCCCTGGCCTGGCTGCGCGACCGGCCGGCCGTCAGCTCGGTCATCCTCGGCGCCCGCACCCTCGAGCAGCTCGAGCAGAACCTCGCGGCCGCCGACCTGGTGCTGCCGGTCGAGCTGACCGAACAGCTCGACCGGGTCAGCGCCCCGGCGCCGGCCGACTACCCGTACGGCGGGCCGGGCCAGGAGCAGCGCAGCCGCAGCCTGCGAGGCTGACCGCCTCTAGGCTGGGGCCATGCTCGGGGAGATGCGCAACCGGTCCGGCGGACCCAACTGGGCGCTGCGGGTGCTCGCCGTCGTCCTGGCTCTGCTGCTCGCCGGCCCGTTGACCCTGCTGGTGCTGCAGGGTGCGCTGCGCGTCGCCGACCGCGCCTTCTAGCCACTCCCGGCAGGGGGTCGTGTCGCGCCCGGCCACCCGGCCGAGGACACTGGCGAAGGAGCGTGCTTGCGTGTCCGTTACCCGTCGGTAGGGCGGGGTCCGGACCGGGTCGTACGCTCGCGTTGCTGCGGTGTGCCCTGTGCGCCGCCCCGTACTGGAGGTCCCGTGGAAACCCACATGCTCGTGCGCCTGGTGCTCGGCCTGACGATCGCCGCCGTGGCGCTGGCCGTCGCCGGGCGACGCGTCTTGTTCCTCTACAAGATGATCGCGTCCGGCCAGCCGTCGCCGGGCCGGCTCGAGAACTGGCCCAAGCGGCTCGTCAGCCAGGTGGTCGAGGTCTTCGGGCAGGCGCGCCTGCTGAAGTGGAACGTCCCCGGGCTCGCGCACTTCTTCGTGTTCTGGGGCTTCCTCATCCTCACCTTCACGATCATCGAGGCCGTCGGCGCCCTGTTCGACGTGGACTTCCACATCCCGCTCATCGGCAAGAACCCGGTCTTCGGCTTCATGGAGGACTTCTTCGGCCTCGCCGTGCTGCTGGGCCTGCTGGCCTTCGCGATCATCCGGCTGCGCTCGGAGCCCAAGCAGATCGGCCGGGACAGCCGCTTCTACGGCTCGCACACCGGCGCGGCCTGGGTCGTCCTGGGGCTGATCTTCCTGGTGATCTTCACGATGTTCGGGATCCGCGCCGCGCAGCTCAACACCGGCGTCTCGCCCTGGCAGGACACGCCGAACGCGATCTTCTTCTCGAACCTGCTGTCCCAGGCCCTCGAGCCGCTCGGCGAGATGGTCAACGAGCGGATCGAGGACGTCATGGTCATCGGTCAGATCGCCGTCGTCTTCGGCTTCCTGGTGATGGTCACCTACTCCAAGCACCTGCACATCTTCATCGCGCCGATCAACGTGCTGACCAAGCGCGACGCCGACGGCATCGCCCTCGGCGCACTGCTGCCGATGATGAGCAACGGCAAGGTCCTCGTGCTCGAGGAGGCCGATCCCGAGGTCGACACCTTCGGCGTCGCCAAGGTCGAGGACTTCACGTGGACCGCCATGCTCGACATGGCGACCTGCACCGAGTGCGGCCGCTGCCAGTCGCAGTGCCCTGCCTGGAACACCGGCAAGCCGCTGTCGCCGAAGCTGCTGATCATGAACTTGCGCGACCACCTGTTCGCCAAGGCGCCGTACATCCTGGGCAGTGTCACCGCGCCCGAGGACCACGTGCCGAACTTCCATGGCGCCGGGACCGACAGTCACTCATCCGGTGGCCACGCGGTCCCCGAGGACGGCTACGCGCGGGTCGAGGGCACCAACCACGACCAGGCGGTGCGCCCGCTCGTCGGCACCGCCGAGGAGGGCGGGGTCATCGACCCCGACGTCCTGTGGAGCTGTACCACCTGCGGCGCCTGCGTCGAGCAGTGCCCAGTGGACATCGAGCACGTCGACCACATCCTCGACATGCGCCGTTACCAGGTGCTGATCGAGAGCGCGTTCCCGTCCGAGGCCGGCGTGATGCTGCGCAACCTCGAGAACGCCGGCAACCCGTGGGGCCTGAACAACAAGGTCCGCGAGGACTGGACCCAGGGCCTGTCCTTCGAGGTCCGGATCGTCAAGGACACCATCCCGGACGAGGTCGAGTACCTGTTCTGGGTCGGCTGCGCCGGCGCGCTCGAGGACCGCTCGAAGAAGGTGACCCGCGCGGTCGCCGAGCTGCTGCACACCGCGGGCGTGGAGTTCGCCGTGCTGGGCTCGGGCGAGACCTGCACCGGTGACCCGGCCCGCCGCCTGGGCAACGAGTTCGTCTTCCAGACGCTCGCCGCCGAGAACGTCGAGACGCTCAACGGCGTCGGTGCGACCCCGGAGAACCACGTCAAGATCGTGGCGACCTGCCCGCACTGCTTCAACACCCTCGCCAACGAGTACCCGCAGCTCGGCGGCCACTACGAGGTCGTCCACCACACCCAGCTGCTCAGCTCGCTCATCGCGGACGGGCACCTCGTGCCGGTCAGCCCGGTCGACGAGAAGGTGACCTACCACGACCCCTGCTACCTGGGTCGGCACAACAAGGTCTACACCCCGCCGCGCGAGATCCTCGACGCCATCAACGGGCTCAACAGCCAGGAGATGCCGCGCTGCAAGGAGCGCGGCTTCTGCTGCGGCGCCGGTGGCGCGCGCATGTGGATGGAGGAGAAGATCGGCAAGTCGATCAACGTCGAGCGCACCGACGAGGCGCTTGCGCTCGACCCCGACATCGTCTCCACCGCCTGCCCGTTCTGCATGGTGATGCTCAGCGACGCCGTCACCGCCAAGCAGCAGTCCGGCGAAGCCAAGTCCGGCGTCCAGGTGCTGGACGTCTCGCAGATCCTGGCCCGCTCCCTGGTCGCGAAGCAGCCGGCGATGGCCGGTGCCGTGCTCGCCGAGGCCTCCGTCGAGGGCGACAAGCCGGTCGGTGCGACGCCCGAGGACACCGCCCAGGCCGACTACCCGCAGCTCGCGCAGACCGACGGCGTCGGGTCGGTCGAGAAGACCTCCGACCCGGCGAGCTCGGGCGTGACCACCGGCGAGGGCCCGACCACCACCGGTCCGGCCGTCTCCGGCCCGAGCACTGCCGGTGACGCCCCCGGCGGCGCCTCCGAGGGCCAGGGCCCCGGCGGCCACGAGCGCCCGCAGCCCTAGGCACCTGACGTACGCGGCCACGGCCGCTTTCCCCTTCGGGAGAGCGGCCGCCGTCGTTCTCTCTCATGGCGATCCCAGTCCGCGTTGACGCAGACGCGGCTGTCCGGCAGGTCCGGCATGGTGACGCGCCCGGCTCGCGCGGGGACGCTCAACAGGCTCACGCCCATCGCACTGCTGATGGCGAGGCAGAGCAGGCGAGAACGGCGTCGGTGCACGGGGAGGTCTCACGGGGGTAGGGGGCTTGGCGCTGTGCTGGCGTGAGCGGTGCCAGAAAATGGCACAGCAGTGGTGACGCCGCGTCGCGTTTGTCGGAAGATCCCTTTTGTTCGTGCACCACAACCGATCTCAGTTGCTGATGGCTCACGCGCAATTACTCAGAGTCCGTTTTTTGTGGTCGGGCGCTACGGGGGCCCGGTGTTGCACAGCGTGCGCGAGACACCGACGACCTCAGCCCGCCGGCCGTCGCCGCGCCGGCCTCCCCGGGACTGGCGGCGCAGTACCCGCAGCAGATGTCGGAGGACGCGAGCAACCCGCCGTACCTGCTCGTCTCGGTGGTACCGAGCCCGGAGGCGGACGCCGTGCCTCTCTACCGGGCGACGCTGGCTGCTGTCGACGGCTACGCGGACCTCGCGGTCCTGCGCATCGATGCGACCGCCGACGGCCAGCCCCTGTCCGGGCCGCTGCAGCTGACGAACGTCGCGCTCGGCTCGCTCGGTGAGACGCGCAAGGACACCGAGATCCGGGTGATCGGCTATCCCGAGTCCGGCGACTCGATGTCGCCGACCGTGCAGCGCGGCACGGTGGCGTCCAAGCCGCTGGACACCGACGGGCCGGTCGACGGGCCGTGGGAGCTCAACACCAACGCGCCGATCCACGGCGGCAACTCCGGCGGGCTCGTCGTCGACGACCAGGGCCGCCTCGTCGCGGTGCCTGCCTACCGGCGCGGGCTGGAGGAGCAGGTCTTCCGTGCCCGGGCCGTCGAGCTGGCCCGGCCACTGGTGGAGGCGGCTCAGCGTCGTACGCCCTACCTGACCCCCTACCTGTTGGCCCGCACGGGGCAGGAGCGGCTGGTCGACGCCGTGTGGTCCGACGAGGCCTTCGACAGGACCCGGTGCGTTGACGCGGACGAGGTCGGTGTCGAGCCGTCACCGGATGAGCTGGCAGTGCAGGTGCGCCTCAGCGGGCTCACGGAGGGCGAGGACTACCGCGTGGTGGTCACAGACCCCTTCGGCGAGGATGTGACGAGTCGCCAGGGCCCTTGGGACGGCTTCGGCTGCGTGCAGCTGACGGTGCCTGAGTACGCGGTGGGGTCCGGCAGCTGGACCGTCACTGTCCTGGTCGGCCCGGAGTACGCGGAGGCCGGCACGGCGTCCTACGAGGTGGTCGACGCGGAGGGGGACTGAGCGCGCTTCCACGATCCAGGAGGTCCATCATCAACCTCGCGCCGTCTACGACCACAGCGTGCGCGGCCGGTGCCGCTCGGCCGTCGCATCGGTCGACCGAGTGCTGCGGGACAGCACCTCGACCGCGGGCGTCACGCCGGGGAGGGGTCGGGACGAACGCGACGTACTCCCAGGCCCCGAGTCAGGGATCCCGCGGCCAGGCCCGACCCCGCGGCAGGGCCCCGTCCGTCCCCGTGCGCGCGTCACGGGATGACCACGGTGATGTTCCGCGCCGATGCGGCGGTCATGACCTCGCCCAGCCCTGGCCCGTCGAACAGCGGCATGGGCTTGGCCGCAGCATCGACATCCCTGCGCCGGCGGATCCCGCGTGCTCCTGACGCCGGCATGAAGAGCAGGTATGAGAGACGGTCCGGGCTCCGGCGGCTGTTCCACACCAGCCCGTCGACGTCGCTGACGTCCCACGCCTGCTGGGCCCACCTCTGCGTGACCGGGTAGTCCGACGGCGGCGTCGCGATGACTTGCGCCCGCGCGACGCCGTACGACACCAGCGCCCCGTCGCGTAGGTCAGCGACCGCTACGTCCCGCCGGAGCTCCATGGTGCCGGCCCGCAGCGTCAGCAGGTCAGATCGCAGAACCTCCTGCGGGACAACAGGATCGTCGTCGAGGTCGTGGAAGATGGTCTCGCCCAGCGCGCAGCCGAGGTTCTCACCCGCGTAGAGCACCGGCAGGTTGCCCGCCCCCGTGCGGATGGGGCTGAAGCGCCGAGCCGTGTCGGCAGACGACGGCTCGGTCGTCCCCAGCGCGTCGGTGCTGACGCGGACCAGCACGGTGCCGGCCGGGATCGTGTGCAAGCTCAGGGCAGTGCCGGCGGGCGGACCGACCGCGCTCAGAACCAGTCCCGCGGTCGCTGGGCGGCCACGACCAGGGCTTCCTGCGCCTCCTCACGATCGGTCGAGGATCGGCTCATGAGCAGCACGTCGACGGGACGTGCTCCTGCCAGGCGCGGCGCCGGCAGCGCCCACCACAGCGCCCGCTCCCACGGCTGCGCGCCCTGCTGCCTCAGCAGCGCGAGCACCGGCTGCAGCACAGGGTCGGGGGAGCCGTCCGTCAGCAGCTGGAAGCCGGGCACCAGCGTCTGGCCGCGCCACCCCACAGCCACCACCCGATCGGCGCGGACCCAGTTGTCGACCATCGTGCGCCGCCGGACAGCCCGGCTGCCGACCAGCTCGGCCAGCTCCTCTGCGGTGACCGCACCGAACTCCTGCAGGACGCTCGCCCGCAGCTGCGCGTTCCGCCGCACCTGGTCCAGCACGGCAGGCGGCGGCACTTCGACGTCGGGC
>JAJAYV010000342.1 GCA_026786045.1 Frankiaceae bacterium
GCGCCGGGGCCGCACCCGCCGGCGGCGACGATCTGGCCGGGCTGGTGAGCGGCCTGCCCGAGGGGCTGCAGGCGCAGGCCGGCGCGGCGCTCGGCGCGACCGGCGGAGCCCCCACCACCACTGCCCAGGGGCTGCCGGTCGGGGCGCAGGTCGGCAGTGGGGCGCCGCTGCTGACCGTCACCGACGTGGGTGGGCTGGTCGTCACGGCGGAGGTCGACGAGACCGACGTGCTGCTCGTCGAGCCCGGTCAGGCGGCGACCGTCGAGCTCGACGCCGTGCCCGACGCGACCTATCCGGCTACCGTCGAGGCGGTCGACGTCAGCCCGAGCGCGTCGGCCGGCGGCGGGGTCGTCTACCGGGTGCGGCTGGCGCTGACCGGCGGCACCACCGGCGACGACGCGCCCGCCCCGCGCCCGCGGCCGGGCATGAGCGCGATCGTCGACCTGCAGGTGCGTACCTCGCAGGACGTCGTCGCGGTGCCGTCGGCCGCGGTCGTGCGCGACGGCGGCGACGACGCGGTCTTCGTCGTCGAGGACGGCCGGGTGCAGCGCGTCGAGGTCGAGCTGGGCGCGCAGGGCGCGGAGCTGGTCGAGGTGCGGCGCGGGCTGTCCGGCGGCGAGAGCGTCGTCGTCCGCGACGCCGACCGGCTGACCGACGGGCAGGCCGTCCGGACGTGAGCCCCCTCCGCCCGCTCGGGGGACCGGCTCTGGAGGCGGTGGACGTCACCCGGTCGTACGCCCTCGAGGGCGGCACGGTGCAGGCGCTGCGGGGGGTGTCGCTGACGATCGACCAGGGCGACTACGCCGCGGTCGTCGGACCGTCCGGTTCCGGCAAGTCCACGCTTATGCACCTGCTCGGCGGGCTGGACCGGCCGACCACCGGGGTGCTGCGGGTCGGCGGGCGCGACATCGCCGCGCTGTCCGAGGACGAGCTGGCCGAGGTACGCAACGCGACCATCGGCTTCGTCTTCCAGGCCTTCCAGCTGCTCGGCCGGACCAGCGCGGTCGACAACGTGGCGATGCCGCTGGTCTACCGCGGGGTGCGTCGGGCCGAGCGACGGGCCCGCGCGGCCGAGGCGCTCGAGCGGGTCGGCATGGGGCACCGGCTCGACCACCGCCCGGCCCAGCTGTCCGGCGGCGAGCAGCAGCGGGTCGCCATCGCCCGCGCGCTGGTCGGCGACCCGCAGGTGCTGCTCGCCGACGAGCCGACCGGCAATCTCGACACCCGCACCGGCGAGGAGGTCATGGCGCTGCTCGAGGACCTCAACTCCGCCCACGGCGTCGCCGTCGTGCTCGTCACCCACGACCTCGACGTCGCCGCCCGGGCCCGGCGGCAGGTACGCGTGCGCGACGGCCTGCTCGAGGCCCCGGCGTGAGGGTCGCCGAGGCGTGGCGGGTGGCGGTCACCGCGCTGCGCGCGAACCGCATGCGCAGCCTGCTCACCATGCTCGGCGTCGTCATCGGCGTCGCGGCCGTCGTCGTCCTGGTCGCGATCGGCACCGGCGCGCAGCGCGAGGTCGAGGCGCAGGTCAACGGGCTCGGCGCCAACCTCGTCATCGTCGTCCCCGGCCGGCTCGAGCTCGGCTCGGCGCCGACCAAGAGCCGGCTCGAGCTCGGCGACGCCGACCGGATCGGCCGCGCGACCGGGCAGGACGTCGCGGTCACCCTGTCCAGCGGCGAGACCGTCCGCTTCGGCGGCAACGAGGCCTTCGCGACGGTCAACGGCACCAATCCCGCCGTGCCCGAGGTGTTCGTGCGGCCGGTCGCGCGCGGGGAGTACCTGCGCGACAGCGACGTCGACACCCGCCGGCGGGTGGCGGTCGTCGGCGCCGGGCTCGTCGAGTCGCTGTTCGAGGGGGCCGACCCGCTCGGCCGGACCATCAGCCTGGGAGGGGTGCGCTTCCGCGTCATCGGCGTCTTCGAGGCGGTCGGCTCCAGCGGCTTCGGCGCCGACCAGGACAGCGAGGTGCACATCCCGGTCACCGCTGCCCAGCGGCTGTTCGGCGACATGCGGGTGGACGCGTTCGCGCTCAAGGCGCCCTCCACCGAGACGATCGACGAGGTGAGCGCCCAGGCGCTGGCCGTGCTGGCCGACCGCTACCCCGACGAGGAGTTCAGCGCGGTCACCCAGGAGCAGATCCTCGGCGCCGTCGGCCGGATCCTCGGGCTGCTCACGACCGTGCTGGCCGCCATCGCGGCGATCAGCCTGCTCGTCGGCGGCGTCGGGGTCAGCAACATCATGCTCGTGAGCGTGCGCGAGCGGACCCGCGAGATCGGCCTGCGCAAGGCGGTCGGCGCGCGGCAGCGCGACATCACCCTGCAGTTCCTGCTCGAGGCCGTGCTGCTCACGACGATCGGCGGTGTGATCGGCATCGCGCTCGGGGTAGGAGGCTCGCTGGGACTGGCCGCCGCCGTCGACCAGCTCCCGGCTGTGGTCACCTGGTGGTCACCCGCGCTGGCCTTCACGGTGAGCGCGGCCGTCGGGATCTTCTTCGGCGTGGTACCGGCACGTCGCGCGGGTCGACTCGACCCGGTCGTGGCGCTGCGAACCGAGTGAGCGGGGGACCGAATGAGCAAGGGAACGGGGCAGCCATGAGCGACTCGACGCTGGTGATCTGGGACGACGTCTTCAGCGGCTACGACTTCGGGCCGTCGCACCCGCTCCGGCCGCTGCGGCTCGAGCTGACGATGGCGCTGGCCGGGCAGCTCGGCGTGCTCGACCGCCCCGGGGTCACCGTGCAGGCGCCGACGTCCGCCCCGGACGACCTGCTCGAGCTGGTGCACGACCCGATGTACGTCGCGTCGGTCAAGCGCGCGCCCGACGACCTCATGGGCCGGCTGTCGCTGAAGTACGGCCTGGGCACCGGTGACGTGCCGATCTTCCGGCAGATGCACGAGGCCGCCGCGTTGGTCACCGGCGCGACCGTCGACGCGGCCAAGGCGGTGTGGGAGGGCACCCACCAGCACGCCGTGAACATCTCCGGCGGGCTGCACCACGCGATGCGGGGCCGCGCCTCCGGCTTCTGCGTCTATGACGACCCCGCCGTGGCGATCGCCTGGCTGCTCAGCCAGGGCGCGACGCGGGTGGCGTACGTCGACGTCGACGTGCACCACGGCGACGGCGTCGAGGCCGCCTTCTACGACGACCCGCGGGTGCTCACGCTGTCGCTGCACGAGAGCGGCCGCACGCTGTTCCCCGGCACCGGCTGGGCCGACCAGGTCGGTGCCGACGAGGGCGTCGGCGCGAACGTCAACGTCGCGCTGCCGATGGGCACCGGCGACGCGGGCTGGCTGCGCGCCTTCGAGGCGGTGGTCCCGCCGGTGCTGCGCGCGTTCCAGCCGCAGGTGATGCTGACCCAGCACGGCTGCGACACCCACGCGCTGGACCCGCTGGCCCACCTGCTCATGAGCATCGACGGGCAGCGGGTGGCCTACCGCCGGCTGCACGAGCTCGCGCACGAGCTGTGTGGCGGGAAGTGGATCGCCGTCGGCGGCGGCGGCTACGAGCCGGTGCAGGTCGTGCCGCGCGCGTGGACGCACCTGCTCGCGGAGGCCACGGGCGCGCCGGTCGACGGGGCCACGCCGGGCGACTGGCGCGAGACCGCGCGTACGAAGGGCAACGAGCTCGCGCCCACGAGCCTGACCGACGGCCGGTCCGTGGCGTGGGTGCCGTGGGAGGGTGGTCCTGGCGCCGAGGACGACAAGGTCGACCAGGCGGTGCGCGAGACGCGGGAGGCGGTCTTCCCGCACCTGGGCCTGGACCCGATGAGCGTCGACGGGTGAGCCGGGTAGCCCGAACGGGGGAGTGTGCAAGCACCACCGGCACCGCTATCCTCACCCAGCACGTGCGTGCCGAGTGCCGCCGGTGGGGAAGCCGGTGACCGCGATGCGTGCCGACGGCGGTGGAGCATGTCCAGCTTGAGCGAGATCAAGTTCTTGACGGTCGCGGAGGTCGCCGCCGTCATGCGGGTGTCCAAGATGACCGTCTACCGGCTCGTCCACTCCGGCGAGCTGGCCTCGGTCCGGGTGGGCCGGTCCTTCCGGGTGCCCGAGCGGGCGGTGCACGACTACCTGCGGGTGGGCTTCGACGAGGTCGGCTGACCGCACGGCCGGCGGGTAGGCTCTGACCTTCCGACTCCGAGCACCAGCGAGCAGAGGTTCCAGACGTGGGTTCCGTCATCAAGAAGCGCCGCAAGCGGATGGCCAAGAAGAAGCACCGCAAGCTGCTGAAGAAGACCCGCGTCCAGCGTCGTAACAAGAAGTAGCCTCCGCGGGTCCGGACGCCGAGCTGAGAGGGCCTCGTGGCGAGTGCGGCTGCGGTGAAGTGGCTGACGTTCCTGTCGGACTACGGCTTCGAGGACGCCTTCCTCGGCGTCTGCAAGGGCGTCATCGCCCGGACGGCGCCCGAGGTCCGCGTGCTCGACGTGCTGCATCTCGTCGTCCCCCAGGACGTCGACCAAGGCGCCGCCGTGCTGGCCAGTGCCGTGCCGTACCTCCCGTCGCCGGCGGTGCACCTCGCTCTGGTCGACCCCTTCCGGGCGACGCCGGTGCCCGGCATCGCGGTGCGCACCGCTGACGGCTCGGTCTTCGTCTCGCCCGACAACGGGCTGACGAGCATGGCCTGGGCGGCCTGCGGTGGCCCGGTCGAGGCGCGGCTGCTCGACAACCGCGATCTGTGGAACCCGGCGCCCGCGCGCACCTTCCGCGGCCGCGACGTCTTTTCACCGGTCGCCGCGCGGCTGGCCGACGGGCTTGACTTCAGCCAGGTCGGCACCCCGGTCGACGTCGAGGAGGTGGAGCGGATCGAGGCGCGCACCCCCACCGTCGAGGCCGACCACGTGCACGGCGAGGTCGTGCAGGTCGACCACTTCGGCAACCTCACGCTCAACCTCGAGCGGTCCCACCTCGAGCAGGCCGGCATCGCCCTCGGCGACGACGTCGAGCTGCGCTGCAGCGGCAAGGCGCTGGTCGTGCCGTTCCTGGAGACCTACGGCCAGGTCGGACGCGGCCGGCTGGTGGTCTGCGAGGACTCCTTCCGCAC
>JAJAYV010000343.1 GCA_026786045.1 Frankiaceae bacterium
CTTCAACTGGGGCTACGACCCGTTCCACTACACGACGCCCGAGGGCTCCTACGCGACCGACCCCCAGGGCACGACGCGCATCCTCGAGTACCGCGAGATGGTGCAGGCGCTCAACGAGACCGACCTCGGCGTGGTCGTCGACGTGGTCTACAACCACACCGCGAGCGCGGGCCAGGCGGAGACCTCCGTGCTGGACCAGGTCGTGCCCGGGTACTACCAGCGGCTGCTCGAGGACGGCTCGCTCGCGACCAGCACCTGCTGCGCGAACACCGCCACGGAGCACACGATGATGGAGAAGCTCATGATCGACTCCATCGTCACGTGGGCGACGGAGTACAAGGTCGACGGATTCCGCTTCGACCTCATGGGCCACCACTCCAAGGAGAACCTGCTGAACGTCCGGGCGGCGCTCGACGCTCTCACGGTCGAGGCCGACGGCGTGGACGGCAGCAAGATCTACGTCTACGGCGAGGGCTGGAACTTCGGCGAGGTCGCCAACGACGCCCGGTTCGTCCAGGCCACGCAGGCCAACATGGCCGGCACCGGCATCGGGACCTTCAACGACCGGCTCCGGGACGCCGTGCGCGGCGGCGGGCCGTTCGACGAGAACCCGCGGGTCCAGGGCCTCGGCTCCGGGCTGCTGTCCGACCCGAACGGCGACCCGGTCAACGGCGACGAGGCGGCGCAGCGCGAGCGGCTCCTGCTCGGCATGGACCAGATCAAGGTCGGAATGGCCGGCAACCTCGCCGACTTCTCGTTCGTCGACCGCACCGGCGGCACGGTCACCGGCAAGGACGTCGACTACAACGGCAGCCCGACCGGCTACACCGCCGATCCGCAGGAGAACATCCTGTACGTCTCCGCCCACGACAACGAGACGCTGTTCGACTCGCTCGCCTTGAAGCTGCCTCAGGGCAGCGCGATGGCGGACCGGGTCCGGATGCAGCAGCTGTCGCTGTCGACGGTGGCCCTGGGGCAGGGGGTGTCGTTCTTCCACGCGGGGACCGACATGCTCCGCTCCAAGTCCCTCGACCGGAACAGCTACGACTCCGGTGACTGGTTCAACACGCTGGACTTCTCCTACGAGTCCAACAACTTCGGGGTCGGCCTCCCGCCGGCGCCCGACAACGAGTCCAAGTGGCCGTACATGACGCCGTTGCTCGAGGACGCCTCGATCGCGCCGTCTCAGGCGGACATCGAGGCCTCGGTCGAGCGCTTCCGCGACCTGCTCGCGGTAGCGGACTCCTCGCCGCTGTTCTCGCTCACCACCGCCGAGCAGGTGCAGCAGAAGCTGTCGTACGTGGACGGCAGCGAGGTCCCCGGCCTCATCGTCATGCACCTGGACGACACCGTCGGGCAGTCGGTCGACCCGGCGCTGGACCGCGTGGTGACGGTGTTCAACGCCACCGACACCGAGCAGGTCTGGACCGCCGAGCAGCTGACCGACGCCGGGCTGGCCCTCAGCCCGGTTCAGGCCGGCGGGGCCGACCCGGTGGTCAAGGGTGCCACGTTCTCCGGCGGCACCTTCACGGTCCCGGCCCGAACGACCGCGGTCTTCGTCGAGCCGAGCGCCCTGGCCGTCGACGTCGTGGCGCGCGGGGTGGTCAACCCCAAGAGCCGCGGGGTGCTGTCGTTCACAGTCCTGTCGGCCGACGGCTTCGACCCGGTTACCGCCGTGGTCGAGGACTCGCTCCGGTTCGGCGTGACGGGCGAGGAGGACTCGATCGTCGGCTGCCGGGCCGGCCGGGACGCGAACGGCGACGGGATGCTCGACCTGGTCTGCAGGGCGAGGATCCCGCTCACCGGGGTGGCCTCGGGTGAGACCGAGTTGCTGCTCACCGGCACCACCACAAGCGGCGCCGAGCTGGAGGGCACGGTGGCCATCCGCACCGTGCCGGCTCCCCAGCCAACGCCGAAGCCGAAGGGCCGCAGCTAGGCGCAGCCGGTCGACCTCGGTCGAGCCCCGCATCCCCTTGGTGCGGGGCTCGAACAGAGTCGGCGCAGCCGCGCCCGACGACGCCGCCGCCGTTCTGCAAGACTCGCCGGCGTGAGCGGACGCGAGCTGGACGCAGCGGGGATCCGCGACCCCGAGCTGCGGGCGTCCTACGGGGCCTGCCGCCGGCTGAACGCCAGCCACGGCAAGACCTACTACCTGGCGACGCTGCTGCTGCCGGCCTGGAAGCGGCCGTACGTGCACGCGCTCTACGGCTTCGCGCGCTACGCCGACGAGATCGTCGACGACCTCGCGAGCACGCTCAGCGATCAGGAGAAGGCCGACTGGCTGGTCGGCTGGGGCGAGCAGTTCGTCAAGGACGTCGCGAACGGCGGTAGCGACCACCCGATCAGCCGCGCGGTGGTCGACACGGTCCGCCGCTGGGACGTGCCGATGGACTACGTCGAGGCGTTCCTGCACTCCATGCGGATGGACCTCACGGTCACCGAGTACGCCACCTACGCCGACCTGATGGAGTACGTCTACGGCAGCGCGGCGGTGATCGGGCTGCAGATGGTGCCGGTGCTCGAACCGCTGGTCCCGCGCGAGATCGCCGACCCCTACGCCAGCGACCTCGGGATCGCCTTCCAGCTCAGCAACTTCATCCGCGACGTCGGCGAGGACCTGCAGCGCGGGCGGGTGTACCTGCCGATAGAGGACCTCGAGGCGTTCGGCGTCACCCGCGAGCACCTCGAGCACGGCGTCGTCGACGGGCCGGTCCGCCGGTTGCTGGCCTTCGAGGTCGCCCGGACCCGCGAGCTCTACCGCTCCGCCGCGCTCGGCGTGCGGCTGCTGCACCCGACCAGCCGCCCCTGCATCGAGACCGCCCTCGCGCTGTACGGCGGGATCCTGGACGAGGTCGAGGCCGCCGACTACGCCGTGCTCGGCCAGCGGGTCAGCGTGGGAACGGGCCGGCGCGCCCGGGTCGCCCTGCCGGGCCTGGCCCGCGCCTGGGCCGCGCGCCGTTGACGGTTTGGCGCGTCCCGGCAGCGGTCAGAGACCTGCTGTGCCCCCGGACGAACGAGCGCCCTCCAGC
>JAJAYV010000344.1 GCA_026786045.1 Frankiaceae bacterium
CGCTCCACCTGTGCCCGGTCGAGCGGTCCGTCGGCGGCGGCCAGGGAGCGCACCAGCTCGGCCCGTGAGCCCAGCACCGCCCGGCCCTCGCGCGCCTGCTCGGCCTCGACCAGGCCGGGCGCCGCGGGGACGGGCGTGCCCTCGGCCGGGCAGCAGGTCCGGGTGCATGCGTAGGAGGTCCAGCGGCCGTCGGCGATGTGGAGCGACTCGGTCACCTCGACGCCGCGTCGTTCGCAGGCCGCCGTCACGGCCGCCGCCAGCGGCTCGTCGCGCGCGCCGGCGTAGACCACGACGACCGCGGCCCGCCCGCCGTCGTGCACCACCCGCTCGACCAGCAGCTCGGCCGCCTCCTCCGCCAGCCCGGGCGGCGGGAGGTCCAGCCGGATGGTCAGGCCCAGCCGACGGCGCGGCCCGCGCAGGGACAGCACGACGACGCTGTCGCTGGGCGGATAGCCGCACAGCAGCGGGACGGTGGCGACGATCTCGCCAGGAGTGGTGAGCCGGGCGACCGGGCGGCTGGAGACAGAGGTCATGCCGGCAGGCTGCGCGCGAGGCCCCACGGCCGTCGACGTCGAGCCGCCGATCTGTGGACAGCCGGGCTACTTCTTCTGCCGGCGGCTGCCGCCGTGCCAGTCCTCGGTCCTGCCGGCCTGGTCGGCGGTCACGCCCAGGGCCGGCAGCTGCGGCAGCTCGCGCAGGCTCCGCTTGAGCTCGGCGAAGCCGGGGAAGCGGGCCAGCCCGACCACGTGGTCCCACAGCTCGACGGCCTCGTCGTCGGCGGGCAGCCGGCTGATGACGGGGCCGAAGAAGGCCACCCCCTCCGGCGGCTGGAAGTGCAGGATCGGGGTGCCGACGTCCTTGCCGGTCAGGGCGAGCGCCTCGTCGGTCTCGGCCTGCAGCTCGGCGTCCCACGCGGTGTCCTTGAGCGCGTCGGCCAGCGCGGGCGGCAGGCCGGCCTGCGCCAGCGCGTCGGCGATCAGCGGCCCGATCCGGTCCGGGACCGCGCCCGCGTCCGGCCCGACCTCCCAGATGCGCTGGCCCAGCGCGTCGTACAGCGGTCCGAGCACCTCGCTCCCGTGCTCGGCACGGGCGCGCGCCGCGACCCGCAGCAGCCGCAGCCCCGCGGTGTGCCCGGCCTCGTACGCCGGCGGGAAGTGGCTGTCGTAGTCGACCGCCCGGTTGAGCAGCCGCAGCGAGATGAGCCGCCACTCGACGTCGTACGCGCGCTGCGCGGCGACGGAGCGGACCCACTTGCTGGTCATCCAGGCGAAGGGGCAGACGGGGTCGAACCAGAAGCGGAGGTCAGCGGTCATGGCCACCACTGTGGCAGCCGGGCTGGGGCTACCGGCGCCGCGACGCGCAGGCCATGCAGGTGCGCGCGGTCGGCCGGGCCTCGAGCCGCTCGGCGCCGATGGCCCCGCCGCACCGCTCGCAGGTGCCGTAGCCGTCCCCCTGCTCGAGCGCGCGCAGCAGGTCCTCGCGGCTGCGCCGCAGCTGCTCGGTCAGCGCCACGACCTGCTGCCGCTCGAAGGCGATCGTCGCACCCTCGGGGTCGTGCTCGTCGTCGGCGTTGCTGTCGCGGGACGCCGCCACGACCTCCTCGTGCTGGCGGTGCAGCGCGGCCAGCTGCTCGGCGTTGTCGGCGAGCGCCGCCTCGAGGCGCGCGTGCAGGTCCGGGTCCACGGCCCAGCCCTACCCCGCAACAGACCCTGGCGCCCCGGCCCGGTCGGTGCGAGGCTGTCGGCGATCGGGAGGTGCGTGGATGAGGTCGCTGCGAGACGCGGCGCGCTACGCCCCGCTGGGGCTGGACGCGCTGGCCTCGTCGCTGCGCGAGCTGCCCCGCTGGCACTGCGAGGGCGGTACGCGGCTGGTCCGCACGGTGGTGCCGGACGACCTCTGGACGCTGCTCCAGAAGGTGGTCGACGTCGAGGCCGACCTCGACCACCACACCGAGGTGACGCTCGAGGACGGCACGGTCACCTTCACGCTGTGGACCCACGTCCGCGACGCGGTGACCGCCGCCGACGTGGAGCTGGCCCGGCGCATCGACCAGCTCGCCGACGTGCTCGGCGTCAGCCCCGGACCCGCAGCTCCTGCAGACCGCGGATGACGTAGCCCGGTCCCCACGTCGGCTCCTCGACCAGCTCGAGCCCGGGCAGGCGCCGCAGCACGGTGCCGAACGAGGTCTGCAGCTCCAGCCGGGCAAGCGCGGCACCCAGGCAGAAGTGCACGCCGGCGCCGAAGGAGACGTGCGGGTTGGGGTCGCGGCCGACGTCGAGCGTGTCGGGATCGGCGAAGACCTCCGGGTCGCGGTTCGCCGAGCCGAACAGCAGCCCCAGCTCGGCCCCGCGCGGGACGTGCACCCCGCCGACCTCGAGGTCCTCGAGCACCCAGCGCTCGAACATCTGCAGCGGGGTGTCCCACCGCATCAGCTCCTCGACCGCCGTCGCCAGCAGCGCCGGGTCCGCGCGCAGCCGGGCCAGCTGGTCGGGGTTGCGGAACAGCGACCACCAGCCGTTGCCGGTGACGTTGACCGTCGCCTCGTGGCCGGCGTTGAGCAGCAGGACGCAGGTGCCGACCAGCTCGTCCTCGGTGAGCACGTCGCCCTCGTCGACCACCTGCACGAGCCCGGTGATGAGGTCGTCCTGAGGCCGCGCCCGCCGCTCACGGCCGAGCGCGACGAGGTAGTCGCCGAACTCCTCACAGGCACGCACCGCCGTGCGGGCCGTCTGCTCGGACGGGTCGAGCTCGTACATCCCGCAGATGTCGGCCGACCACGGCCGCAGCAGGTGCCGGTCGGCCTCCGGCACGCCGAGCATCTCGGCGATGACGGTCACCGGCAGCGGCTCGGCGACGGTGGCGATCAGGTCGAACTCCCCCTGCGCGGCGGCGTCGTCCACGAGCCGGTCGGTGACGCCCTGCACGGTGTCGCGCATCCGCTCGACGGTGCGCGGCGTGAAGGCGCGGCTGACCAGCCGGCGCAGCCGGGTGTGGTCCGGCGGCTCGACGTCGAGCATCCCGCTGCGGACCACCCGCCAGAACGGCGCGTGCTCCGGCGGCTCCTCCGGCCGGCCCATCTCCGCGTGCGTGGCGACGTGCAGAAAGCTGCGGCCCAGCCGCCGGTCCCGCAGCAGGGCGTCGACGTCAGCGTGCCGGGCGACCAGCCACTTGTCGGTCTTCTCGTCGTACTGCACCCGCGGGCCCTCGCGTAGCGCAGCATAGGCGTCGTACGGGTGCGCCACGAAGGCAGGGTCGGACGGTCGGAACAGGTCGACGGCGGTCACGGACCGACGCTAGTACCGGGCCCGCCGCTGACGGCTGGAGCCCTCCGTACGGTCCGCGCGCGGCCCGGAACTGCAGGGAGGGCTCCGCAGCAGGGCGGGCTAGCGGGAGCGGGGACGCCGCGCCGCCGTCGGCTGCCCGGCCCGGGCGGCCAGCTCGGCGCGGGTCCGCGAGGCAGTGGGTGCTGCCCCGCGCGGGTGCTCAGCGCTGCTCGCGCTCCGGCCGGGACGGGTACAACGCACCGGTCAGGTACCTACCCCAC
>JAJAYV010000345.1 GCA_026786045.1 Frankiaceae bacterium
CGTTGCCGTCGTCGTCGTAGCTCTTACGGGTCTGCATCCGCCAGGCCGCGAGCTCGGGGTCAGCGGCGTCCTCGTCCACCTTGCGGGCCCGGCGCACGCCGCGGACGACCCGTTCCAGCTGGCTGGCCGTGGAGCAGCGGGCCGCGTCGATCCACTTCTGCTGGTCCTCGACGGTCGCGACCCGGGTGACCGCCCGGACCTGGGAGTAGGACAACCGGCCGGCCGCGAACTGATCCTGCACCAGCGGCAGGTCGATCAGCGCCCGCGCGACCCGGACCTTCTCCCGGGCGGCGCTCGGGCTCAGGCTGGTCCGCCACGACAGCCAGTGCGCGCTGGACAGCAACCCGACACCGCCCCACGCCTCCCGGCGGTCGAATTCTCCGATCAGGGCCAGCAATCTGGCCTCACCGGCAGCGATCCGCCCCGACCAGGTCAGGATGCCGTCCACCAGCTGCTCGTCCGACAGCGCTGCGAGGTTCTCCATGCCGGGACGCTACGACCGACCTGCGACAGTCCCCGTCTCCGGAAGT
This sequence comes from Frankiaceae bacterium, assembly GCA_026786045.1. Classification (GTDB taxonomy): domain Bacteria; phylum Actinomycetota; class Actinomycetes; order Mycobacteriales; family SCTD01; genus SCTD01. The sequence continues at coordinate 531 of JAJAYV010000345.1, forward strand.
GCCTGTGAACAGGCGACTACAGGAACTCCAGCCGCACCTCGTCCGTCGTCGGGTGGGACTGGCAGGTGAGTACGACGCCTGCGGCAAGCTCGTCGGGCTCGAGGGCGTAGTTGACGTCCATCTCGACCGCGCCGCTGACGCAGCGCGCCCGGCAGGTGCCGCAGACGCCGCCCTTGCAGGCGAAGGGCGCGTCGGACCGAACGGCCAGCACGGCGTCCAGGACACTCGGCCCGTCGGGCGCCACGGGGACCATGGTCGACCGACCGTGCAGCACGACCGTCACCGCGCAAGTGCCCGTGGACACGGCACTCTCGCGCGCCCGCGGCGGCGGGGCGTCTGCATGGAACAGCTCGACGTGCACGGAGCGCTCCGGCACCCCGCGGTCGAGCAGCAGCTGCTGCGCGCCCGTCACCATGCCGAACGGCCCGCACAGGTACCACTCGTCGACGTCGACGAGCACGGTGTCGAGCAGCCGCTCGAGCCGCTCGCGGTCGAGCCGGCCGGACAGCAGCTCGGACTCCTGCTCCTCGCGGGAGAGCACGTGCAGCACCTGGAGCCGGTCGGGGAAGCGGTCCTTGAGGTCGCTGAGCTCCTCCAGCAGCATCACGTCGGCGCTGGTGCGGTTGCCGTAGACCAGCACCACCTCGCTGCCGGGCTCGACGTCCAGCACCGTCGCCGCGATGGACAGCACCGGCGTGATGCCGCTGCCCGCAGCGACCAGGCCGTAGCGCAGCGCGCGCAACGGGTCGACCGCCGGACCGAAGCGACCGGCCGGCGGCAGCACCTCGAGCTCGTCACCCGGCCGGAGGCTGTCGAGCACCCAGCCGGAGAACGCGCCGCCGTCCAGCCGCTTCACCGCGACGCGCAGCGGCCCGCCTGCCGCGCTGGTGCAGAGCGAGTAGGTGCGCCGCAGGTCCTCCCCCGCCACCACGCGGCGGAGCGTCAGATGCTGCCCGGGGCGGAAGCGGAACTCCTCCGCGAGCGCCGGCGGCACGTCGAAGGTCAGCGCGACGCTGTCGCTGGTCAGCGGCTCGACCGCCGCCACGCGCAGCGTCGAGAAGCCGTACGCCTCAGCCACTCTCAGTGCGCCTTGAAGTGGTCGAAGGGCTCACGGCAGGAGCGGCAGCGCCACAGTGCCTTGCACGACGTCGACCCGAAGCGGGTCAGCTCCTCGGTGTCGCTCGACCCGCACTGCGGGCAGGTCACACCTGCACCGGCGCCGGCGCCGAACGGCCGGATCTGCAGCAGCAGCTCCCCCGGCGGCGCGATGCCGTGCTCGCGCAGCTTGCGCCGGCCGTCGTCGCTCATCCACTCCGTCGTCCAGGCGGGCGCAAGCACGGTGCGCACCTCGACGTCGTCCCAGCCGTGCGCCGCGAGCGCGCCGGCGATGTCGGCGCGGATCTCGTCCATCGCCGGGCAGCCGGAGTAGGTCGGGGTAACGGTCACGACGACGTGCTCGCCGTCGACCGACACGTCGCGCAGCACGCCGAGGTCCTCGATCGTCAGGACCGGGATCTCCGGGTCGTACACCTCCGCGAGCACCTCGCGCACCTGCTCCGCCGTCGTCACCAGGACACGCCCGGGTGGGAGCGGTGCAGGTGCTGCAGCTCGGCAAGCAGGTAGCCGAACGCCTCGGTGTGCGCGCCGCTCCGCCCGCCCGTCGGCCGCCAGCCGGTCTCGGGGACCACCAGCGTCGCCTCCGCGAGCACCTCCTCCACGGTCGCGCGCCAGACCTGCTGCAGCGCAGCAGGATCCGCCGCGACCCCGCGGGCGATCAGCCGCTCCAGCAGCGGGTCGACCTCGAAGAGCTCGAAGCCGTAGGGCCACACCTCGTCGAAACCGGCCTGCACGCGGCGGTGCGACTCCTCGGTGCCGTCGCCGAGCCGGACGACCCACGAGCGGGCGTGGTCGAGGTGGTAGGCGACCTCCTTCACCGCCTTGCCCGCGATCGCCGCGAGGTCCGCATCGGTCGACGCGCACAGCGCCTGCCAGAGCGGGACGGCGTACGCGGCGACGAGCAGCTGGCGGGCCATCGTCCGGCCGAAGTCGCCGTTCTCCAGCTCGACGAGCTGGAGGTTGACGACGTCGGGCTCGTCGCGCAGGAAGGCCAGGGCGTCCTCGTCGCGGCCGCGCCCCTCGCGAACACCGGCCAGGGTCAGCAGGCTGCGCGCCTGGCCGAGCAGGTCGAGCGCGAGGTTGAGCAGCGCGACGTCCTCCTCGAGCTGCGGCGAGCGCGCCGCCCACTCGCAGAGCCGCTGCGCCAGGACGAGCGCGTCGTCGCCGAGCCGGAGGCAGTAGGTCGCGACGTCGAGGTCGACCTCGGTGGTCGTCGTCATCAGAGGTGCTGCACCTCGTCGGGGACCTCGTAGAAGGTCGGGTGACGGTAGGGCTTGTCGCCGGCCGGGTCGAAGAACGCGTCCTTCTCGTCGGGGCTGCTCGCGACCACGTCGCCGGCGCGCACCACCCAGATCGACACGCCCTCCTGCCGCCGGGTGTAGAGGTCGCGCGCGTTGCGCAGCGCCATGTGGGCGTCCGGCGCGTGCAGGCTGCCGGCGTGGGTGTGCGACAGGCCGCGGCGGCTGCGGACGAAGACCTCCCACAGCGGCGAGCCGCTCAACGGTCGCTGCGGCGAGCCGCTCAACGGTCGCTGCGGCTGGCTCACGCGGCGACCGCGCGGGCGGCAGCGTGCTTGGCCGCGTACGCCGCCGCCGCCTCGCGCACCCAGCCTCCGTCGTCGTGCGCGGCGACCCGGCGGGCCAGCCGCTCGCGGTTGCACGGGCCGTCGCCCCGCATGACGGTGGCGAACTCCGACCAGTCGATCTGGCCGGTCCGGTAGTGACCGGTCTCCTCGTCCCGGCGCAGGTCGGGGTCGGGCACGACCAGGCCGAGGAACTCGGCCTGCGGGACGGTCGCGTCGACGAACCGCTGACGCAGCTCGTCGTTGCTGAACCGCTTGATGCCCCAGGCCATCGACTGCGCGCTGTTGGGGCTGTCGACGTCGCTCGGGCCGAACATCATCAGCGCCGGCCACCACCACCGGTCGAGCGCCTCCTGCGCCATCCGGCGCTGTGCCGGCGAGCCGGCGGCCAGCACCGCCATCGCCTCGAAGCCCTGCCGCTGGTGGAAGGACTCCTCCTTGCAGATCCGCACCATGGCCCGGGCGTACGGGCCGTACGAGCAGCGGGTGAGCGGGACCTGGTTGACGATCGCGGCGCCGTCGACGAGCCAGCCGATCGCGGCGACGTCGGCCCACGAGGTGGCCGGGTAGTTGAAGATCGTGGAGTACTTCTGCCGGCCGGTGTGGAGCAGGTCGAGCAGCTCGTCGCGGTCGGCGCCGAGGGTCTCGGCGGCGCTGTAGAGGTAGAGCCCGTGACCGGCCTCGTCCTGGACTTTCGCGACGAGGATCGCCTTGCGGCGCAAGGACGGCGCGCGGGTGATCCAGTTCCCCTCCGGCTGCATGCCGATGATCTCGGAGTGGGCGTGCTGGGCGATCTGGCGGACGAGCGTGCGGCGATAGCCGTCCGGCATCTCGTCGCGCGGCTCGACCCGGTCGTCGCCGGTCACGCGCGCGGTGAAGGCCTGCTCGTCCACACCCACCTCTTTCGTTGTTGAACGATCGTTCAGTATCCTCTGCCCGTGAGCGAGCGACGTCAACCGGGCCGGCCCGCGCGCTTCACGCGCGACGAGCTGCTCGACGTCGTGGTGGGCGAGTTCATCGCACGCGGCTACGACGCGACGTCGATGGAGGACATCGCCCGCGCGACGGGGATGACGAAGTCCGCCGTCTACCACCACGTCGCCGGCAAGGAGGCGCTGCTCGCACTTGCGCTGGCCCGCGCGGTCGACGCGCTGTTCGCCGTCCTTAAGGAGCCGGGCGCGACGACCGGAGCCCCGGTGGACCGGCTCGAGCACGTCGTGCGGCGGGGTACGCACGTGCTCGTGGAGCTGCTGCCGTACGTCACTCTGCTGCTGCGGGTGCGCGGCAACACGGCGGTCGAGCGGGCAGCGCTGGACCGCCGGCGGGACTTCGACCATCGGCTCGCCCGGCTCGTGCAGGACGCGATCGACGCGGGGCAGGTGCGCGCCGACCTCGACCCGCGGCTGGTCACGCGCTTGCTGTTCGGCACCGTCAACAGCGTCAGCGAGTGGTACCGCCCGGCCGGCGCGCACGACGCGGACGAGGTCGCCGACGCCGTCGTGGCGCTGTCGTTCGACGGGCTGCGCCGGCACTGAGCTCGAGCAGGTGGGGCTACCGCAGGTCGAGCACCCGCTGGGCCTTGCCCTGCGACCGGTCCAGGGTGCCGGGCGGCACCACCTCGCAGTCCACCGTGACGCCGATCGCGTGCTTGACGAGCGCGCACAGCCGCTGGCCGGCGTCGGGGTCGGCGCCCTCGGGGCGGGCCTCGACCCGGACCATGAGCTCGTCGAGCCGTCTCGGCCGGGTCAGCACCAGGACGTAGTGCGGGGACAGCCCCTCGACCCGCAGCAGCAGCTCCTCGACCTGCGACGGGAACAGGTTCACGCCACGCAGGATGATCATGTCGTCGCTGCGTCCGGTGATCTTCTCGATCCGGCGCATGCTCCGGGCCGTGCCCGGCAGCAGCCGGGTCAGGTCACGGGTCCGGTAGCGGACGACCGGCATCGCCTGCTTGGTCAGGCTGGTGAGGACGAGCTCGCCGTACTCCCCGTCGGGCAGCACGTCACCGGTCTCGGGGTCGATGACCTCGGGGTAGAAGTGGTCCTCCCAGACGTGCAGGCCGTCCTTGGTCTCGACGCACTCGCTGGCGACCCCCGGTCCGATCACCTCGGACAGGCCGTAGATGTCGACGGCGTGCAGCCCGGCCCGGACCTCGACCTCCTGGCGCATGTCCTCGGTCCACGGCTCGGCCCCGAAGACGCCGACCTTCAACGAGCTGTCCCGCGGGTCGAGCCCCTGCCGCTCGAACTCGTCGAGCAGCGCGAGCATGTAGGACGGCGTGACCAGGATGGCGTCCGGCTCGAAGTCGGTGATCAGCTGGACCTGGCGCTCGGTCATGCCGCCGGAGACGGGGATGACCGTGCAACCGAGCCGTTCCGCCCCGTAGTGCGCGCCGAGCCCGCCGGTGAACAAGCCGTAGCCGTAGGCGATGTGGACCCGCCAGCCAGGGCGCACGCCGGCGGCGCGCAGCGACCGTGCGACGACGTCAGCCCACATGGAGACGTCGTCAGCGGTGTAGCCGACGACCGTCGGTCGCCCCGTGGTCCCGCTGCTGGCGTGCAGCCGCCGCACCTGGTCGTGCGGCACGGCGAACATGCCGTACGGGTAGTTCTCGCGCAGGTCGGCCTTCGTGGTCAGCGGGAAGTGCCGGAGGTCGGCCAGCGCCCGGCAGTCCTCGGGTGACGCCCCGACCTCGTCGAAGGCGCGCCGGTAGTGCGGGACGTTGTCGTAGGAGTGCTGCAGGCTCCACCGCAGCCGCTCGAGCTGCAGGGCGGCCAGGACCTCGCGGTCGGCGAGCTCGACCGGGTCGAGGTCGGCCGGGTCCGGCGTCAGGTCCGGTAGCTGCCTCACGGGGTCGGTCCCGGGACGGTCCGGCTGCGGCCGCGGAACTCCGCGACCGGCTCCTGCCCGCGCCGGACCGTCACGTCGTAGACGCCCCGACGTCCGCGCACGACCCGCTCGACCGCGGTGGCGACCAGCTCGTCGCCCTCGTGCACCGGGTCGAGGAACTCCATGTCCGCGCCCGCGGCGACAGCCGGCCCGCGCGTGTTGCAGGCGAAGGCGAAGGCCGTGTCGGCCAGCAGGAACAGGTATCCGCCGTGGCAGGTCCCGTGCCCCTGCAGCATCTGCGGCGTCACCGTCATCCGCACCGTCGCCGAGCCGACGGCGACCTCGGTCAGCTCGATGCCCAGCGCGCGGGTGGCGACGTCCTCGTCGTACAGCTGCCGTGCACGCTGCTCACCGTCGGACTGCGAGGTCATCCGCCGGTGTCTAGCCGCCCGGTCCGCCGCGCGCAAGGTCATCGCGCGGCTAGTGCAGGTCGCGCCGGACGAACAGCACGGCGCCCACGGCGAGCACGGCGGCCACCGCCGCCGCGAGCACCAGACCGCCGTGCAGGTTGCTCAGCACGATCTCCCGGCCGGAGTCGAGGAAGGCGCCGTTCTCGTCGACGGTGGCCCCGTCGTAGACGTAGATGGTGTTGCCACCGCGCAGGACCAGGGCTGCCGCGTTGTCCGTCAGCAGCCACTCCTGCCAGGCGGGTCGCACCCCGCGTACGACGTTCTCCACCACCGCGAACCACACGAAGGCGACGCCGAGAGCCGCACCGGTGTTGCGCAGCAGCTGCGCCAGCCCGAACCCCAGCAGCCCTACCAGCACGGCGAGCAGGGCGGCCCGGCCCTGCAGGGCGAGCACCTGCCCGGTGAAGCCGTCGGGCAGGTCACCCGTGCGGCCGAGCCCGGCTGCCAGCCCACGGGCGGTCAGCCACCAGACGGCCTGCGCCACGACGGCGAACAGGGCCACCGCCCCGGCGAGCACGCCCGCCTTGACGGCCAGCACGCGCAGCCGGCGCGGCTCCCAGAACAGCAGCGCCACCATCGCCCGGCTGGACCACTCGGCCC
>JAJAYV010000346.1 GCA_026786045.1 Frankiaceae bacterium
GCCTCGAGCAGCTCGGTCGACGAGCCGACCTCGATCGGCGCCGGCCTCACTGCGACAGCCGCCACAGCCCCGACGGGCACGCCCTGCGCCAGCCCCTCGACGTCCATGTCCGACGGTGAGTCCGACGACCCGCCGTACGTCCCGCCGGCGACCGCAGCCGCCCGCTCCTCGGCGCTGAAGATGCCGAGCTCGGCGCGCTTGTCGACCGACAGGTAGTCCAGCGCCAGGCGACGGAAGAGGTAGTCCATCACCGACTGGGCGATGCGGATGTCGGCGTCGTCGGTCATGCCGGCCGGGTCGAAGCGCATGTTGATGTACTTCGACACGAACGCCTCGAGCGGCACGCCGTACTGCAGTCCGATGGAGATCGACACCGAGAAGGCGTCCATCACGCCGGCGAGCGTGGAGCCCTGCTTGCTCATCTTGATGAAGACCTCGCCGAGGGAGCCGTCGTCGTACTCACCGGCGGTCAAGTAGCCCTCGGCGCCCGCGACGGAGAACGACACCGTCTGCGAACGGCGCTTCTTCGGCAGCCGCTTGCGGGTCGGCCGGGTCGCGACGACGACGTCGCCGTCGGCGGTCTTCTCGCTGTCGGTCTTGCTCTGCAGCGGCTGGCCGACCTTGCTGTTGTTGCGGTAGATCGCCAGCGCCTTGAGGCCGAACTTCCAGCCCTGGAAGTAGACATCGGCGACGTCGTCGACGGTGGCCTCCGCCGGCAGGTTGACCGTCTTGGAGAGCGCGCCCGAGACGAACGGCTGGATGGCCGCCATCAGCTTGACGTGGCCCATCGCGGAGATGGACCGCTCGCCCATCGCGCAGTCGAAGACCTCGTAGTGCTCGGTCCGCAGACCGGGCGCGTCGACGACGTTGCCCTTGTCGGCAATGTGCTCGACGATCGCCTCGACCTGCTCCTCCTGGTAGCCCAGCGAGCGCAGCGCGCGCGGCACCGTCTGGTTGACGATCTGCATCGAGCCGCCGCCAACAAGCTTCTTGAACTTGACCAGCGCGAGATCGGGCTCCAGGCCGGTGGTGTCGCAATCCATCATCAAACCTATGGTTCCGGTGGGAGCGATCACGCTGGCCTGCGCGTTGCGCCAGCCGTTCTTCTCGCCGATCGCCAGGCACTCCTGCCAGGCCTTGGTCGCCTCGTGCAGGATCCGCGCGTCGTCGGCGCCGACCGGGCGGACCGCGTCGTTGGCGGCGGCGTGCTTGCGCATGACGCGCTTGTGGCCGGCCTCGTTGCGGGCGTAGCCGTCGTAGGCGCCGACCATCCCGGCCAGCTCGGCCGAGCGCTTGTACGCCGTGCCGGTCATGAGGCTGGTGATCGAGCCGGCGAGCGCGCGGCCGCCCTCGCTGTCGTACGCGTGGCCGGTCGCCATGAGCAGCGCGCCGAGGTTGGCGTAGCCGATGCCGAGCTGGCGGAAGGCGCGGGTGGTGTCGCCGATCGGCTCGGTCGGGAAGTCGGCGAAGCAGATGCTGATGTCCATCGCGGTGATGATGATCTCGACGGCCTTGGCGAACTTCTTGGCCTCGAAGGTGCCGTCGTCGCGCAGGAACTTCATCAGGTTCAGCGACGCGAGGTTGCACGAGCTGTTGTCCAGCGACATGTACTCGCTGCACGGGTTGGACGCCGTGATGCGGCCCGACTCCGGCGTGGTGTGCCAGTCGTTGATGGTGTCGTCGTACTGGATGCCGGGGTCGGCGCACTCCCACGCGGCGGTGGCGAGCTTGTTCCACAGCGTGCGGGCGTCGACGGTCTCGAGGACCTGCCCGTCGAGCCGGCCGCGCAGGCCGAACTCCTTGCCCTCGTCGCCCGCGCGCATGAACTCGTCGCTGACGCGGACGGAGTTGTTGGCGTTCTGGTACTGGACGCTGACGATGTCCTTGCCGCCGAGGTCCATGTCGAAGCCGGCGTCGCGCAGCGCGCGGATCTTGTCCTCCTCGCGCGCCTTGGTGTCGATGAACTCCTCGATGTCGGGGTGGTCGACGTCGAGCACGACCATCTTGGCGGCGCGGCGGGTGGCGCCACCGCTCTTGATGGTGCCCGCGGAGGCGTCGGCGCCGCGCATGAAGGAGACCGGGCCCGAGGCGGTGCCGCCCGAGGAGAGCAGCTCCTTGGAGGAGCGGATGCGGGAGAGGTTCAGGCCGGCGCCGGAGCCGCCCTGGAAGATCTTCCCCTCCTCCTTGTACCAGTTGAGGATGGAGTCCATCGTGTCGTCGACCGCCAGGATGAAGCAGGCCGAGACCTGCTGCGGCGCAGTGGTTCCCACGTTGAACCACACGGGGCTGTTGAACGAGAACACCTGGTGCAGGAGCATCCAGGTCAGCTCGTGCTCGAACAGCACGGCGTCGTCCTCGGAGGCGAAGTAGCCGTGCTCGCGGCCGGCCTTGCCGTAGGTGAGGACCACGCGGTCGATGAGCTGCTTGAGCGAGTGCTCGCGCTGCTCGGTGCCGACGGCGCCGCGGAAGTACTTGGTGGTGACGATGTTGGCGGCGTTGACCGACCAGGACTCCGGGAACTCCACGCCGCGCTGCTCGAAGTTGATCGTGCCGTCGCGCCAGTTGGTCATGACGACGTCGCGGCGCTCCCACTGCACCTGCTCGTAGGGGTGCGTCCCGGGCGTCGTGTAGACGCGCTCGATCGGCAGCCGCGCCTTGCGCGTCCGCTGCGAGGGGGTGGCGCCGCTGACCGTTTCCGTCATGCCTGTCTCCATCGTCTCTGAGGTGTTCAACACGTGCCGCGGACCGCGGCTTCCGTTCGGAGGGGGTCGTACGAGGGGTGGTGCAGGGGGGTGATGCGAGGGGGTGGTGCGGGTGCGTCTAGCGGGTCGTCTGCAGCCGGTCCGGGGGTCCGGTGTCGTGGTCGGTGCCCATCCCGGCTCGCAGCGCGGTGATCTCGGCCTCGAAGTCGGCGAGCGACTCGAACGCGCGGTAGACGCTGGCGAAGCGCAGGTAGGCCACGACGTCGAGCTCGCGCAGCGGCTCGAGGATCGCCAGGCCCACCTCGTCGGCGGGGATCTCGGGGCTGCCGGCGGCGCGCAGGGTGTCCTCCACCCGCTGGGCCAGCAGCGCGAGGGCGTCCTCGTCGACCGGCCGGCCCTGACAGGCCTTGCGGACGCCGCTGACGACCTTGGCGCGGCTGAACGGCTCGGTCACGCCCGAGCGCTTCACCACGGCGCGCGACATCTCCTCGACCGTGGTGAAGCGCCGTCCGCACTCCGGGCACGAGCGACGACGCCGGATGGCATCGCCCTCGCTCGTCTCGCGGCTGTCCACGACGCGGCTGTCGGAGTGCCGGCAGAACGGGCATCGCACGGTCGGTCTCCTCTCTGGTCGCGTCGCTTGTCCACACCCTGTGACACACCGTCCACACAGCATGTGGAGAACTACACCGGTGTAATCCCTAGATGTTGTGGTGGGGACAGTAGGGGCACACCAGGGAGCAGGCAAGCAGAACGCGCCGAGAACTACGAAGTCGCAGGTCGCGGGGCGTGTCCGGCGCGCCGCCCGGGCGTGTCGTGGGTCACACGCGCGTGCCTGAGCTCCCGAGATGTCCGGCGTCGTCCGAGGAGCCACGTCCCCGACGCTGTCAGGGGGGTCTGACAATCCGGCCGCCCTTGACCCGCTCGGCCGCCAGGTCTACAAGTCAACACATGATGACTTCTGCGATCGAGGTGCAGGACCTGCGGGTCAGCCGCGGCGGGCGCGAGGTGCTGCACGGCCTGACCTTCGCCGTCGCCCGCGGCGCCGTGACCGGGCTGCTCGGCCCGAGCGGCGGCGGCAAGACGACGCTCATGCGCGCGATCGTCGGCGTACAGGCGGGAGTGCATGGGCGGGTCGACGTGCTCGGCGAGCCGGCCGGCAGCCCCGGCCTGCGCGCCCGGGTCGGCTACGTCACCCAGTCCCCCGCCGTCTACGGCGACCTGTCGGTGCGGCACAACCTCGACTACTTCGCCGACGTCCTGGGCGCCGACCGATCCCGTGTCGCCGAGGTGCTGCGGCACGTCGACCTCACGGCCCGGGCGGCCTCGCCGGTCGCCGGCCTGTCCGGTGGTGAACGGGCCCGCGTCTCGCTCGCCGCCGCGCTGCTCGGCGAGCCCGAGCTGCTCGTGCTCGACGAGCCGACCGTCGGGCTCGACCCGGTGCTGCGGCGCGACCTGTGGGCGCTATTCGCCGAGCTCGCGGCCGGCGGCACCACCTTGCTGGTCAGCAGCCACGTCATGGACGAGGCCGCCCGCTGCGACCGGCTGCTGCTGCTGCGCGACGGGGCGCTGGTCGCCGACGACACCCTCCCGGCGCTGCTCGACGCCACCCGCACCGCCGACGTCGAGGCCGCCTTCCTCGTCCTGGCCGGTGCGGCGTGACCGCCCGCCGGACCCTCGCCACCGCCCGGCGGGTGCTGCTGCAGCTGCGCGGCGATCACCGCACCGTCGCGATGCTGCTCGTCGTGCCGGTCCTGCTGCTGGTGCTGCTGCGCTACGTCTTCGACGACCAGCCGCAGGTCTTCGACCGGATCGGCGGCCCGCTGCTGGCGCTGTTCCCCTTCACCACGATGTTCCTGGTGACGAGCGTGGCGATGCTGCGCGAGCGCACCTCCGGCACCCTGGAGCGGCTGCTGTCGATGCCGGTCGGCAAGGGCGACCTGCTCACCGGCTATGCGCTCGCCTTCGGCCTGGTTGCGGTCGTGCAGACCTCGCTCGCCGCCGCCGTGGCGCTCGGCCCGCTCGGCCTGGACGTCACCGGGTCGGCCGGGTTGCTCGTGCTGCTCGCCGTGCTGGACGCGCTGCTCGGCAC
>JAJAYV010000347.1 GCA_026786045.1 Frankiaceae bacterium
CGGTCTGGTCGGCCTGGCCCAGGTGCTCGGCACGTCGTACTCGTACGGCCTGAGCTTCACCGCCGGGCTGGGCTTCACCGGCATCGGGGTGGCGCTGCTCGGCCGCAACTCGCCCGTCGGTATCGCCTTCGCCGCGCTGCTCTTCGCCTTCCTCGAGCGCTCCAGCTCGACGCTGCAGTTCATCGACGTGCCGACGGAGATCTACGTGATCATGCAGGGCTCGATCGTGCTCTCGGTCGTGGTGGCGTACGAAGCGGTGCGCCGCATCGCCGTCACCCAGGCCGAGCGGGCCGTGCGCCACGCCACCGAGAAGATCGCCGCATGACCCTCGCGACCGGCGGTGCCAGCGGCACGACGCCGTCCCTCGCCGAGCCCGAGTCGGTCCGCACCCGCCGTCGCTTCGGCGGCTGGCAGAAGGTCGGGCTCATCGCGCTCGGCCTGCTCGCCCTGCTCTCCCTCACCCGGGCGATCAGCGGCCTGGACGAGATCACCTCCAGCGGCACCGCCGGCGCTGCGCTGCGGCTGGCCGTCCCGATCGGCCTGGCCGCCTTGGGCGGCCTGTGGGCCGAGCGAGCCGGCGTCGTGAACATCGGCCTCGAGGGGATGCTCATCCTCGGGACCTGGTTCGGCGCCTACGTCGGCTTCGAGGTCGGCCCGTGGTGGGGCGTGCTCGCCGGGCTCGCCGCCGGCGCGGTCGGCGGGCTGCTGCACGCCATCGCGACCGTCACCTTCGGCGTCGACCACGTGGTCTCCGGCGTCGCGATCAACCTGCTCGGCGCGGGCGTCGCGCAGTACCTCAGCCAGGTGTTCTACGGCGACGGCCAGGTCCCCGGCGCCGGGCCCACCCAGTCGGCGGTGGTCCAGCCGCTGCCGGACGTCAGCCTGCCGCTGCTGTCCAGCGGGCCCGACCTGCTGCGTGACCTCGAGGACACCGACCTGTTCTTCCTCAGCGACGCCGCCGGCATCCTCGGCGGCCTGACCCGCGACGTGTCGCTGCTGACGCTGCTGGCAGTCCTGCTCGTGCCGTTCAGCTTCTTCGTCCTGTGGCGCACGTCGTTCGGCCTTCGGCTGCGCTCGGTCGGGGAGAACCCCGTGGCCGCCGACTCGCTCGGCGTCGCGGTCTACCGGATGAAGTACGCCGCCGTCGTCATCTCCGGCGCCATGGCCGGCCTCGGCGGGGCCTCGCTCATCATCGGCTCGATCTACCGCGAGGGGCAGACCGCCGGCCGCGGCTTCATCGGCCTGGCCGCCGTCATCTTCGGCAACTGGCGCCCGGGCGGGCTCGCCGCCGGCGCCGGCCTGTTCGGCTACGCCGACGCGCTCCAGCTTCGGGCCGGCAACGCGGTGCGCGGGCTGCTGCTGCTCGTCGCGCTGCTGCTCGTCGTCGTCGCGGTCGTCCAGCTCGTGCGCCGCCGCCTGCCGATGGTCGTCGCCGCTCTGGGCATCGGCGTGGCCTTCTTCCTCTGGTACAGCGTCGTCGACAGCGTGCCGAGCCAGCTGGTCGGATTCACCCCGCACCTCGTCACACTGGTCGTGCTCGCCGCCGCCTCGCAGCGGCTGCGGCCACCGGCCGCCGACGGGCAGCCCTACCGGAGAGGCCAGCAGTCATGAGCTTCGACGTCGCGACCGTCGACTGGGACGACCTGCGCGCCAAGGCCGTCGAGGCCGCCGCGCGCGCCTACGCCCCGTACTCCCGCCTGCACGTGGGCGTCGCCGCCTGGACCGACGACGGCCGGCTGCTGCAGGCCTGCAACGTCGAGAACGCGTCGTACGGGCTCGGCCTGTGCGCGGAGTGCGGCCTGGTCTCCCAGCTGCACTCCTCCGGCGGGGGGCGGCTGGTTGCGCTGGCCTGCCGCTCCGGCCAGGGCGAGCTGCTCATGCCGTGCGGCCGCTGCCGCCAGCTGCTGTGGGAGCAGGGCGGCCCCGAGCTGCTGGTCGACAGCCCGCGCGGCGTGGTGCCGATGACCGAGGTGCTCCCCGACGCGTTCGGCGCGCGGGACCTGCCGGCATGACGCTGAACGTCGTCGACGTCATCGGCGTCAAGCGCGACGGCGACGAGCTGAGCGACGAGCAGGTCGCCTGGGTGCTCGACGCCTACACCCGCGGCGCCGTCGCCGACGAGCAGATGAGCGCGCTGCTCATGGCCGTCGTCTGGCGCGGGCTGTCCCCGCGCGAGCTGTCGGCGTGGACCTCGGCGATGGTCGCCAGCGGTACCCGGATGGACCTGTCCGGCACCGGCCGGCCGGTCGTCGACAAGCACTCCTCGGGGGGCGTCGGCGACAAGGTCTCGCTCGTCGTCGCGCCGCTGGTGGCGGCCTTCGGCGTGGCGGTGCCGAAGCTGTCCGGCCGAGGGCTGGGCCACACCGGCGGCACCATCGACAAGCTCGAGAGCATCCCGGGCTGGTCCGGCGACCTGAGCCGCGAGCGCTTCCTCGCCCAGCTGCGCGAGGTCGGCGCGGTGATCGGCGCGGCCGGTGAGGACCTCGCCCCCGCCGACAAGAAGCTCTACGCGCTGCGCGACGTCACCGGCACCGTGCCGTCGATCCCGCTCATCGCCAGCAGCATCATGAGCAAGAAGATCGCCGGCGGCGCCGACGCGGTGCTGCTCGACGTCAAGGTGGGTGCGGGCGCGTTCATGAAGGACGTCGACTCCGGGCGAGAGCTCGCGCAGACGATGGTCCGGCTCGGCGCCGACGCCGGGGTGCGCACCGTCTGCCTGCTCACCTCCATGGAGGCCCCGCTCGGCCGCGGCATCGGCAACGCCCTCGAGGTCGCCGAGGCCGTCGAGGTCCTGCGCGGCGGCGGTCCGGCCGACCTGCGCGAGGTCTGCCTGGCGGTCGCGCGCGAGATGCTCGTGCTCGGCGGCAGTGACGAGGACCCCCAGCCGGCGCTGTCCGACGGCCGCGCGCTGGGAGTCTGGTCCCGCATGATCGCCGCGCAGGGCGGCAACCCCGACGCGCCGCTGCCGACCGCCGCGGTCACCGACGTCGTGGTCGCCGAGCGGTCCGGCCACG
>JAJAYV010000348.1 GCA_026786045.1 Frankiaceae bacterium
GCCCGCGGGGCGGCCACGGCGGGTTGCAGGCCGGGCAGGTCGGCGAGCAGCGCCTCCACCTCGCGGCGGGTGCGGGCGGCCCACAGCTGCACGGCGCGCTCGTCGTACTCCGACAGCGTCAGGACGCCGTCGCCGACGGCGGCCCGCAGGTGCTCGTCGGCGGCGTGCCGCTCGCGGTCGCCGACGCGGGGCTCGACGGGTGCCTCTGACATGCCCCGCAGTGTGGCGCACGTGGTCGCGCGCGCCTACTGCCGATGCGGGGCCGCCGGCTGGTTGGCTCCCAGGATGACCGTGCCGCTCGAGGGCTTCCACGCGGTGAAGCACGCGCTTCGCTTCGCGCCGGCGCTCGTCAGCGACGTCCGGGTCACGTCGTACGACCGGGCCCGGGCGCTGGCCGAGCGGTTGGCGCCGGACGTGCTGGCGGAGCTGCTGTCGCGCGCGACCGTGGACGAGGTCGGCCACCACACCGGGGTCGCGGCGGTCGGCACGGTGCCGGCCGAGGACCGGTCGGTGCTCACGGCCCGCAGCGCCCCGCTCGTCCTGCTCGACGCGCCGCGCTCATCCGGCAACGCCGGCGCCGTGATCCGGGTCGCCGCGGCAGCCGGAGCGTCCGGCGTGGCCTTCGTCGGCACGCTGGACCCGTGGCACCCGACCGTGCTGCGCGGCAGCGCCGGGCTGCACTACGCGCTGCCGGTCCTGCGGGTCGAGCCCGGGCAGGTGACCGGGCCGGTCGTGCTGCTCGACGCCGACGGCGACCCGGACGCCGAGCTGCCGACGGACGGGGTGCTCGTCGTGGGGAGCGAGCGCGGCGGGGTCGGCGAGGAGCTTCGCTCCCGGGCCGACGTCGTGCTCGCCCTGCCCATGCGCGCAGGGGTCAGCAGCCTCAACCTCGCGACCGCCGTGGCCGCAGCGCTCTACCGGAGGCGGTGACCCTGTCGCGGGCTTCGCGCGACGGCTCAGCCGGTGTGCGGCATGAGCGCACCGGCCGGGATCTGGCCGAACGTGCCGGCCTGGAAGTCCTCGACGGCCTGCTGCAGCTCCGCGCGGGTGTTCATGACGAACGGGCCGTACTGCGCGACGGGCTCGCGAAGGGGCTGGCCGCCGAGCACGAGCACCTCCATAGCCGGGTGGCGACCCTCCTGCACGCGGTCGGCGGTGATCGTCAGGCGGTCGCCGTCGCCGAGCACCGCGGTCTGGCCGGTGTGGATCGGGGCCGCGGTGCCAGCAGCGGGTCCGAACGCCGACCCGGCGCCGACGGTCCCGTCACCGGACAGCACGTAGACGAGCGCGTTGAAGGCCGGCTTCCACGGCAGCGACAGCGACGAGCCGGGCGTGATCGAGGCGTGCAGCAGCGTGATCGGGGTCCGGGTCGAGCCCGGGCCGCGGACCGCGCCCCCGTCGCCGGTCGGCAGGTCACCGGCGATGAGCCGCAGCAGCGCGCCGGCGTCGTGGGAGGCCAGCAGCGTGACGTCGCCGCCCTCGAGGTTCTGGTAGGCCGGGTCGATCATCTTGTCCTTGCCGGGCAGGTTCACCCAGAGCTGCACGCCGTGAAAGGTGCCGCCGCTCTTGACCAACTCGACCGGCGGGGTCTCGATGTGCAGGATCCCGCCGCCGGCGGTCATCCACTGCGTGGCGCCGTCCTTGATCATGCCGCCGCCGCCGTGGCTGTCCTGGTGCTGGAAGGCGCCGTCCATGATGTAGGTGACGGTCTCGAAGCCGCGGTGCGGGTGCCACGAGGTGCCCTTGGGCTCGCCCGGGGCGTACTCCACCTCGCCCATCTGGTCCATCATGATGAACGGGTCGAGGAGGCGCGGCGCGATGCCCGCCAAGGCCCGGCGGACGGGGAAGCCCTCGCCCTCGTAGCCCTGCGGCGCCGTCGTCACGCCCAGCACGGGGCGCTCGACGTCGCCGAGGCCGGCCTTAGGGACACGAGTGAGGGTCAGGGTGTCGGCGGCGACGGCGGGCATGGTGGACTCCTCAGATCATTGCCTGTGCAAAGACTAACGCGCGGTCCCGCGGATGTCTTCCGCCGGCAGCACCGCCAGCATCCGTGTGTTGCCGAGGGTGTTCGGCTTGACCCGCTCGAGGTCGAGGAACTCCGCGACGCCCTCGTCGGCCGAGCGCAGCAGCTCGGCCCGCACGTCGACGTCGACGATCGCGTCCTTGACCGGGACGAAGCCGTGCGCGGCGAAGAAGCCGGTCTCGAAGGTCAGGCAGAACAGCCGCCGTACGCCGAGCTCGCGGGCGTTCTCGACGATCCGCGACAGCAGCGCCGAGCCGACGCCCTTGCCCGTGACCTCGGGCAGGACGGCGAGCGTGCGCACCTCGCCGAGGTCCTCCCACAGCACGTGCAGCGCCCCGCAGCCGACGACGCGGGTCCCGTCGTGCGCGACGAAGAACTCCTGCACGTCCTCGTAGAGGGTGACCATCTGCTTGGCCAGCAGCCGCCGGTCGGCGGTGTAGCTGTCGACCAGGGCCCGGATGCCCGGCACGTCGGACGTGCGGGCGCGGCGGACCTCGGCCAGCAGCGGTGAGCTCACCGCGGGAGAATCCGGTCGCTGATGATGCGCCGCTGGATCTCGCTGGTGCCCTCGAAGATCGTGGTCAGCCGCGCGTCGCGCCAGTACCGCTCCACCCGCCGCTCGGTCGTGTAGCCGTTGCCGCCGTGCAGCTGCATCGCCGAGCTGGTGACGCGCACCGCCATCTCGGTGGCGAGCAGCTTGACGGCCGCCGACTCCTGCTCGGCCGGCTCGCCGGAGTCGAGCAGGTGGGCGACCTGCTGCCAGAAGGCGCGCGCCTGCGCGACCTCGGCGGCCATGTCGGCCAGCGCGAAGCGCAGCGCCTGGAAGTCGCCAATCGGGTGGCCGAACTGCTCGCGCTCCTGCAGGTAGAGGGTGCAGTCCTCCACCGCCGCGCGGGCGATGCCGACGGCGCGCGCGGCGGTGTGCACCCGCGCGATGTTCAGCCCGCGCTGAACGGAGGCGAAGCCGCCCGCATCGGCGCCGGCGCCCCCGTCGCCGTACAGCCCAGTGAGCCGGTCGCTGTCCGGCACCCGTACGCCGTCGAGGTCGAGCTCCCAGGTCAGGAAGCCGTGGTAGCCGATCTTGTCGATGGCGTGGCCGGTCATCCCCTCGGGGAAGGTGCCCGGCTCCTTGACGACGAGGAACGGCTCGAGCCCGGCCGAGCGGGACTCGCCCTCCTCGGGGTCGCGCACCCGGGCGAGCACCTCGACGAAGTCGGCCGCCAGGGCGTTGCCGGCCCAGCGCTTCTTGCCCGTCAGCACCCAGTCGTCGCCGTCGCGGACGGCCCGGGTCTGCACGCCGGCGAGGTCGGAGCCGGCCGTGGGCTCGGACAGCGCGATCGAGCCGATCCAGTTGCCCTTCGCGCTGCGCCGCAGCAGCTCGGCCTTGCGAGCCGCGTCGACGACCTGGGTCCCCAGTCCCTGCCCGCGGGCCAGGATGCTGCCGACCGACAGCCAGGCGCGGGCCAGCTCCTCCGACACCAGGCAGTACTCGAAGACGCCGAGCCCGAGGCCGCCGTGCTCGGTCGGCAGGGTGATGCCGAACCACCCCTTGGCCGCCATCTCGTCGATGAGCGAGCGGGGCATCTCCGCCTTCTGCGGGTCGAGCTCGTCGGCCAGCGGCAGCACGACATCGCGGGCGAACGCGCGGGCGGACTCCTGCAGCGCGGTGCGCTCCGGGGTCGCCCACGGCGACAGCAGCTCGGGGGGTGACGGAGCGCGCACGAAGATCCTCTCGGAAGCGGGATGTGGGCAGTCTCGCAGGGAACGGGGGTCGAAGACCGCCGCCGGTGCGTTGCACTGTGTGGCGCACTCTGCGTCGTCCGTGTCCGATCAGCACCCCGAGCCGAGGTACCCATGGCCAGCTCCCCCCGCATCCCCCACCGCGTCGTCGTCATCGGCTCCGGCTTCGGCGGGCTGTTCACGACCAAGGCGCTGCGCCGGGCCGACGTGGAGGTGACGATCATCGACCGCACCACGCACCACCTGTTCCAGCCGCTGCTCTACCAGGTGGCGACCGGGATCCTGTCCGAGGGTGAGATCGCCCCGGCGACCCGCGACATCCTGCGGCACCAGGAGAACGCCCGGGTCGTGCTCGGCAACGTCGACACGATCGACCTGGCCGCCCGCACCGTCACCTCGACCATCCACGACAAGACGACGGTGACGGAGTACGACTCGCTGGTCGTCGCGGCGGGCGCCGGCCAGTCGTACTTCGGCAACGACCGCTTCGCCGACCACGCCCCCGGCATGAAGACGATCGACGACGCGCTCGAGCTGCGCGGCCGCATCTTCGGCGCCTACGAGATGGCCGAGCTCGAGACCGACCCGATGGAGCTCGACGCCTGGCTCACCTTCGTCGTCGTCGGCGCCGGGCCCACCGGCGTCGAGATGGCCGGGCAGATCGCCGAGCTGTCCCGCCGCACGCTCAAGGGCAACTTCCGCTCTTTCGACCCGTCCACCACCCGCGTCGTGCTGCTCGACGCCGCCGGCGCCGTCCTCGTCACCTTCGGCGACGAGCTGTCCACGCACGCGCTGCACGAGCTCGAGGGCATGGGCGTGGAGGTCCAGCTCAACGCCAAGGTCGTCGACGTCGACGAGCACGGCATCGAGGTCGAGGACCCGGACGGGTCCCGCCGGCGCCTCGAGGCCCGGACGAAGATCTGGGCGGCGGGCGTCGCCGCCTCGCCGCTGGGCCGCCAGCTCGCCGAGCAGGCCGGCGCCGAGGTCGACCGCAGCGGCCGGGTGCTCGTCGAGCGCGACCTGACCCTGCCCGGCCACCCCGAGGTCTTCGTGATCGGCGACATGATGGGCCTGGACGGCCTGCCGGGCGTCTCGCCCGTCGCCATCCAGGGCGCCAAGCACGTCGCGAAGCAGATCAAGCGGCGGGTCAAGGGCGCGGACGACGTGAGCCAGCCGTTCCGCTACCGCGACAAGGGCTCGATGGCCACGATCTCCCGCTTCCGGGCCGTCGCGAGCATCGGCAACGTGCACCTGCGCGGCTTCATCGCCTGGGTGGCCTGGCTGGCGCTGCACCTGGTCTACCTGACCGCGTTCAAGAACCGGATCACCGCGCTGCTGCACTGGGCGGTGAGCTTCATCGGCCGCGGCCGCGCGGAGCGCACTGCGACCTGGCAGCAGGTGGTCGCCCGCACCCGGCTGCAGCGGCTCGAGGAGACCGAGGCCGCCGCGTCCATCGGCGCGACCTCCAGACCGGTCGACTCCCTCAGGACCTGAACGGCCGGCGCCCCGGCGGATGCCACGGCCCGCCGAGCACCCCGGGAGGCATGCCGGCGTGCGCGTCGGACAGGATGGACAGCACCCGCGCACCCGTGCCTGCCCCTGGAGGACCACCCATGTCCGACGTCACGCTCGAGCACCCCGGCGGCTCCCTGCCGCTGCCCGTCAAGCCCGCGACCGAGGGGCCGGCCGGCATCGAGGTGCCCAAGCTGCTGGCGTCGACCGGGATGGTCACCCTGGACCCCGGCTTCGTGAACACCGCCTCCTGCGAGTCAGGGATCACCTACATCGACGGCGACGAGGGCATCCTGCGCTACCGCGGCTACCCCATCGATGAGCTCGCCGAGAAGTGCAGCTTCCTGGAAGTCTCCTGGCTGCTCATCTACGGCGAGCTGCCGTCCGAGGCGGAGCTGACCACCTTCAAGACGAAGATCCGCAAGCACACGATGCTGCACGAGGACTTCCGCGAGTTCTTCCGCGGCTTTCCTACCGATGCGCA
The DNA here is from genome assembly GCA_026786045.1 of Frankiaceae bacterium. Lineage (GTDB taxonomy): Bacteria > Actinomycetota > Actinomycetes > Mycobacteriales > SCTD01 > SCTD01. Next base: position 5,760 of record JAJAYV010000348.1, read on the forward strand.
CCCGATGGCCGTGCTGTCCTCGGCCGTCAGCGCGCTGTCGACCTTCTACCAGGACAGCCTCGACCCGTTCGACCCCGAGCACGTCGAGATGAGCACGATCCGGCTCATCGCCAAGATGCCGACGATCGCGGCCTACGCGCACAAGAAGTCGGTCGGGCAGCCGTTCCTCTACCCCGACAACACGCTGGGCTACGTCGACAACTTCCTGCGGATGACCTTCGGCGTCCCCGCCGAGGAGTACGTCGTCGACCCGGTCGCCAGCAAGGCGCTCAACCTGCTCTTCCTGCTGCACGCCGACCACGAGCAGAACTGCTCCACCTCCACGGTGCGCATGGTCGGCTCCTCCAACGCCAACCTGTTCGTGTCGGTCTCGGCGGGAGTGGCGGCGCTGTTCGGCCCGCTGCACGGCGGCGCCAACCAGGCCGTCCTCGAGATGCTCCAGGGCATCGCCGACGACGGCGGCGACGTCGCCCGCTTCGTCCAGCGGGTCAAGGACAAGGAGCCGGGCGTCAAGCTCATGGGCTTCGGCCACCGGGTCTACAAGAACTACGACCCGCGCGCCGCGATCGTGAAGAAGGTCGCCAAGGACGTCCTGGACTCCCTCGACAAGCCCGACCCGCTGCTCGGCCTCGCGATGCAGCTCGAGGAGGCGGCGTTGGCCGACGACTACTTCGTCAGCCGCAAGCTCTACCCGAACGTCGACTTCTACACCGGCGTCATCTACAAGGCGCTGGGCTTCCCGACGCCGATGTTCACCGTGCTGTTCGCGCTCGGGCGGCTGCCCGGCTGGATCGCGCAGTGGCGCGAGATGATCGAGGACCCGGCCACCAAGATCGGCCGGCCGCGCCAGGTCTACACCGGCCCCGCGCTGCGCCACCTGCCGTAGGACGGCTCGGGCGCAGGCCCCCGCTTGGGCCCCCGGCCGGCCGCAGCCACTTGATCGACAGAAGGATCGTTCCCGTCAGCGGTCCCCTGCCCGGCTGACCGCACCGGACCTTCTGTCGATCACGGCCGTACGGGGTCGGCGCACGGGGCGGGGCGGCGCAGGGGGCGGGTCCGGCCCGGCTGGGCGGCGGGGCGTGGCAGGTAGCGCGGGGGCGAGCACCTGCTCCCCTGGGGTGTGATCCGTCCGCGGCGGGGGAAGTGTCCGCACCGTGCCCCCGCGTCCGGTTCCACCCTGCCGTCCCCGCGTCTCCCGACGCCTGGCGGCCGCGGGGCTGGCGGTGGGCCTCGCCGCACCGGCGGGGCTGCTGAGCGCGCTGCCCGCACAGGCCTCGGACGCTCCTTCCATCACGGCGGAGGCGCTTCCGGACGCGTGCGGCGTGCTCGTCACCGCGGACACCGCGCGCGAGGGGCTCCTGGTGGTGACCTCGGTGCCGCTCGACGTCGCGCTGGAGCAGGCGCCGGAGGATGAGGTCGCGCCGGGGGCCGAGCCCAGCCCGTCCGTCGTGCCCAGCCCGTCCGTCATGCCCAGCCCGTCCGTCATGCCCAGCCCGTCGGCCCAGGCCGGTCCGACGGGCAGCCCGGGCCCGCTGCTCAGCCCCTCGCCCGCGGAGCCGGCACCCCTGCCGATCGGCCCGGAGCCGCTGGCGGTCGCGCTCCTGCCGGCCGCCGGCGCAGGCACCGACGACGCCTACCGGGTCGCGCTCACCGACCCCGCCACGCTGGAGCCGCTGCTCGACGTCGAGCTCGCGCTGCCGCTGTGCGCCGC
>JAJAYV010000349.1 GCA_026786045.1 Frankiaceae bacterium
GCAGAAGGCCGTCGAGCCGCTGGCCGCGGCCGCGCTGCTCGTCCACACCGGCGTCCCCCGTTCGGTCGACGTCGCCATCGACCTCGGCGCCGGGCGGCGCCTGGTCGGCACGGTCGGCGGCCTGCACGGCGACGTCCTCGCGAGCACCTCGTACTCCGCCCTCGGCCCGAAGCACCGCATTGCGGCCTGGGTGCGGCTGCTGGCCGTCGCCGCCGACGGGGCCGCGCCGGTGACGGCGGCGGTGACGACCGGGCGGGGCCCGCACCGGCGGCCGGTGTGGCGGTCGACGCTGACCGGGCCCGACGACCCGTTGGCGCTCCTGCGCGACCTCGTCGGCCTGTACGACGAGGGGATGCGCGAGCCGCTGCCGATGGCGACCGGCGCCTCGCACGCCTACGCCGCGCGCCGGGCGGCCGGCGACGAGGTCGGCCTCGCGCGAGACGCCGCCTGCAAGGACTGGGAGTCGATGTTCGGCGACGGGACCGACCGTCACCTCGCCTACGTCCTCGGGTCACCGGCGACGTTCGACGCGGTGACGGCCGCACCCGACCCCGGACCGGAGGGCACCCGCTTCGGTGCGCTCGCGCTGCGGCTGTGGGCGCCGCCGCTCGCGCACGAGGCGGTGGGCGCCCCGTGAGCTTCGACCTCTACGGCCCGCTGCCGACCGGGACGACCGTGCTGGAGGCCAGCGCCGGCACCGGGAAGACCTGGACCATCGCCGCTCTCGCGACCCGCTACGTCGCCGAGGGTCGCGCCGAGCTGTCGCAGCTCATGCTCGCCACCTTCAGCCGGGCCGCGACCCAGGAGCTTCGCGAGCGGGTGCGCGAACGCCTTGCCTCGACCGCGCGCGGGCTGGTCGACCCCGACTGCCAGGACCCGCTCGTGCTGCACCTGCGCGGCGCCGACGCCGACGAGGTGGCGCTGCGCCGCCGGCGCCTGGTGCGCGCGCTGTCGGACTTCGACCGGGCCACCATCGCGACGACCCACAGCTTCTGCCAGCAGGTCCTGGACAGCCTCGGGATGTCGGGCGACCACGAGCCCGGCGTGCAGCTGGTCGAGTCGGTCGACGAGCTGCTGCGGGAGGTCGTCGACGACCTTTACCTCCGCAAGTTCGCCGCCCACGGCGCACCGCTGCCGGAGATCTCGCCCAAGGAAGCGCGCGAGGTCGCCCGCGCCGCGGTGGGGGACCGCTCCGCCCGGTTGGAGCCGGCCGACGCCGATGCCGCGTCACCGGCGGGGCAGCGGGTCGGCCTGGCCCGGGCCGTCCAGGTCGAGCTCGACCGGCGCAAGCGCCAGGCGTCCGTGCGCGACTTCGACGACCTGCTCGTCCTGCTCTGCGCGGTGCGGCGCGACCCGGTCCGCGGGCCGGCCGCCTGCGCGCGGCTGCGGGCGCGCTACGCCGTGGTGCTCGTCGACGAGTTCCAGGACACCGACCCCGTGCAGTGGGAGATCCTGCGCACCGCCTTCCACGGGCACACCGACCTGGTCCTCATCGGCGACCCGAAGCAGGCGATCTACGCCTTCCGCGGCGCGGAGGTGCTCTCCTACCTCGGCGCCCGCGCCGACGCCGTCCGGTCGGCGACCCTCAGCACCAACTGGCGCAGTGACGAGGGGCTGCTCACCGCGCTGCACCACCTGCACGGCGACGCGGCGCTCGGCCACCCGCAGATCGTGGCGCAGCACGTCGCCGCCCACCACACCGCACGGCGGATGCCCGGCACGCCGCCGTTCCGGCTCAGGGTGCTGGACCGCAGCGGTGCCGGACCGATCGGGCGCAGCGGCTTCCCCGGCATCAGCGGGCTGCGCGAGAAGGTCGCGGCCGACGTCGCCGCCGACGTCGTGCGGCTGCTCGACAGCCGCGCGCCGCTCGAGCTCGACGGGGTGGTGGCGCCGGTGCAGCCCGGCGACATCGCGGTGCTGGTCCGCAAGCACGTGCACGGCGCGATGGTGCAGGCGGCGCTCGAGGCCGCGGGTGTCCCGTGCGTCCTGTCCAGCAGCACCAGCGTCTTCACGACGCCCGCGGCGCGCGACTGGCTGTGGTTGCTGCAGGCGCTCGAGCAGCCGCACCGCGCCGGCCGGGTCCGGCTCGCGGCGCTCACCCCGCTGCTCGGCCGGACCGCCGCCGCGCTCGATGCCGACCCCGACCGGGCGCTGGAGGAGGTCGGCGGGCTCCTGCGCGACGCCGTCGAGCGCTTCGCCGAGGCCGGGCTGGCAGCGGCCTTCGAGCACCTCGCGGTCCGCACCGGGCTGGAGGGCCGGCTGCTGTCGGTCGAGAGCGGCGAGCGTCGGCTGACCGACCTGCGGCACCTCGCGCAGGCCCTCAACCGGGCCGCCGTCGAGGAGGCGCTCGGGCTCTCGGCACTGGTCAGCTGGCTGGCCGAGCGGGTCGAGGATCCCGACACCGGCACCGCCGGCGAGCGCAGCCGGCGGCTCGAGACCGACGCCGCGGCCGTCCAGATCGTCACCGTCCACGCCAGCAAGGGGCTCGAGTTCCCGGTCGTCTACGTCCCCTACGGCTGGGACGGCGGCAAGGCGTCCACGCCCGCCACGCTGCGCCTGCACGACGACGCGGGCGACCGGGTGCTCGACGTCGGCGGCAAGGGCGGACCCGGCTGGGACGCGCGCAAGAAGCGCGCCGACGCCGAGGACGAGGGCGAGGAGCTGCGGCTGCTCTACGTCGCGCTGACCCGCGCGCAGTGCTCGGTCGTCGTGCACTGGGCGCCGTCCGCGAGCGGCGGGTCCGCCCCGCTGCACCGGCTGCTCCTCGGCCGCACCGTGGGCGACCCCGTCCCGGCCGCCCGGGTCAAGGTGCCCGAGGACGACGCCGTGGCGCTGGCCCGGTTGACGGAGTGGGGCTGGCCGCCCGAAATCGCCGTGGAGGCAGTTGGTCTCGTGACCCCGGCCCGGTGGGCGCCCGCGGCCGGCGCGCCCCGGCCGCTCGACGTCGCGCGCTTCGCCCGCACCCTCGACACCGCCTGGCGCCGCACGTCCTACTCAGCGCTCACCTCCTCGGTGCACGACGCGCCGCGGGTCAGCAGCGAGCCCGAGTCGCCCGGCACCACCGACGAACCCGAGCAGCCGCCGCCCGTCGACGTCGCCGCCGGCGGACCGCCGTCGCCGATGAACAGCCTGCCTGCCGGCGCCGCCTTCGGGACGCTGGTTCACGAGGTGCTCGAGGAGGTCGACACCTCGGCCGCCGACCTTCCCGCCGAGCTGCTCGACCGGTGTCGGCAGGCAGTCGCCCGGCGGCTCGCCGCGGTCGACCCGCAGGAGCTGGCCGCGGCACTGCTGCCGGTGCTGCACACCCCGCTCAGCGCGGGCACCCCCGCATTCACCGCCGCATGCACCCTCGCCGACGTGGCGCCCGCGGACCGGCTGGCCGAGCTGGACTTCGAGCTGCCGCTGTCCGGCGGCGACGACGTGACCGCGACGCAGGCCCGGCTGCGCGACGTGGCCGGCCTGCTGCGCCGGCACCTGCCCGCCGACGACGTGCTGGCGCCCTACGCCGACCTGCTCGAGACCGTCGACGCTGCGCCGCTGCGCGGCTACCTGTCCGGCAGCATCGACGCGGTCCTGCGGCTGCCCGGCCCGTCGTACGTCGTCGTGGACTACAAGACCAACCGGCTCGGCCGCGGCGACCTCACCGCGCTGCACTACGTCCGGGAGGCGATGGCGGCCGAGATGCTGCGCGCCCACTACCCGCTGCAGGCCTTGCTCTACGCGGTGGCGCTGCACCGCTTCCTGCGCTGGCGCCAGCCCGGCTACGACCCCGAGCGCCACCTCGGCGGGGTGCAGTACCTCTTCGTCCGCGGCATGGTCGGGCCCGAGACCCCCTCGGGCTGCGGGGTCTTCGACTGGCACCCCCCGGCGCCGCTCGTCGTCGCGATGTCGGACCTGCTCGCGGGGTCCGCGTGAGGGCGGCGCAGGCCGAGGGCCTGCTCGGCGCCTTCAGCGACGCGGGCGTGCTCGAGGCGGCCGACGTGCACGTCGCGCGGCGCCTCGGCGCGCTCGGCCGCGAGAGCGGCGAGCAGGTGCTGCTCGCGACCGCACTGGCGGTGCGGGCCGTCCGGCTCGGCGCGACCTGCCTCGAGCTCGCGCGGCTGGCCGATGTCACGCTCGACGAGGACTCCGAGGTCGACGTCACGAGCCTGCCGTGGCCGGCGGTCGCTGAGGTGGTCACCGCGCTGCGCGCCAGCCCGCTGGTCGTGGGCAGCGAGGCCGGCACCCTGCGGCCGCTGCGGCTCGTCGACACCGACGGCGGCCCGCTGCTCTACCTCGCGCGCTACTGGAAGCAGGAGCAGGCCGTGCGCGACCTGCTCGACGACCGCGCCCTCACCCGGCCGCCCGCGCCGCCCGACCTCGAGGCGCGGCTCGCCAACCTGTTCCGCGACAGCTCCGGCCCGGACCGCCAGCGGATCGCGGTCGCCCTGGCGGCGACCCGGTGGACCACCGTCCTGGCCGGCGGTCCCGGCACCGGCAAGACCACGACCGTCGCGCGGGTGCTGGCGCTGCTGCAGCAGCCCGGCCTGCGGGTGGCCCTCGCCGCCCCCACCGGCAAGGCCGCCGCGCGGCTGCAGGAGTCCGTCCGCGAGCAGGCCGGCGGGCTCGGCCTGCCCGCGGAACTGACCGCGATGACGCTGCACCGGCTGCTCGGCTGGCGCCCCGACAGCGCCACCCGCTTCCGGCACGACGCCACCAACCGCCTGCCGTACGACGTGGTGGTCGTCGACGAGACCTCGATGGTGTCGCTGACGCTCATGGCGCGGCTGCTCGAGGCGGTCCGGCCCGACGCGCGGCTGCTGCTCGTCGGCGACCCGGACCAGCTCACCTCGATCGACGCCGGCGCGGTGCTCGCCGACCTGGTCGCCCGGCCGGTCACCGGCACCCCCGACCCGATGCTCGAGCAGCTCGTCGCCGGCGACCTGACCGCTGCGGCCGACCCGGACGAGGCCGCGCTCACCCCGCTCGAGCGCGACCGGCTGCGCGGCGGAGTCGTGCGGCTCAGCCGGGGCCGGCGCTTCGGCGGCGTGATCGCCGAGCTCGCCCTCGCCGTGCGCGAGGGGCGGGCCGACCGGGCGCTGGAGCTGCTGCGCAGCGGCGACCCCGCGGTCTCCTTCGTCGAGACGCGTGACGTCGAGGCGGTGCGCGCCGACGTCGTGCGCTCCTCGCTGGCGGTCACCGCCGCCGCCGAGGCTGGGCACGTGGCGGCCGCGCTGATGGCGCTGGAGGACCACCGGCTGCTGTGCGCCCACCGGCAGGGGCCGTACGGAGTCGCCGACTGGGACCGCAGCGCGCTCGGCTGGGTCGGCCAGGCGCTGGGCCGGCCGCTCGACCCGCGCAGCTGGTACCCCGGGCAGCCGCTGCTCGTCACCCGCAACGACCACGACGCCAAGGTCTACAACGGCGACACCGGCGTGGTGGTCCGGCGCGGTGACGACCTCGTCGCGGCCTTCGCGCGGGGGAGCAGCCCCGTGGTCCTGCACCCCGGGCGGATCGGCGACGTGCGGACCGTCTACGCCATGACCATCCACCGCGCGCAGGGCTCGCAGTACTCCACCGTCTCGGTGGTTCTGCCGGCCACGGCGTCGTCGCTGCTGACCCGCGAGCTGCTCTACACCGCCATCACCCGGGCGCGCGGGCACGTGCGGGTCCTCGGTACCGAGGAGTCGGTGCGCGCCGGGATCGGCCGCCAGGTCCTGCGCGCCAGCGGACTGCGCCGCATCGTCCTGCCGTAGCTCACCGGGACGGCCCGCCGGGCCCGTGCGGTTGGCTCCTCTCGTGACCGTCCCCGCCGTGACCCGCGCCTCGGTCGGGCTGCGGTCCGAGCGCGGCCCGGTCCTCGGGTCGATCATGCTGAGCACCGGGCTCATCGCGCTCGACAGCACGATCATCGCCACCGCGGTGCCGAGCATCGTCGACGACCTCGGCGGCTTCAGCAGCTTCCCGTGGCTGTTCAGCGTCTACCTGCTGGCGCAGGCCGTCACCGTCCCGGTCTACGGCAAGCTCGCCGACGTCCTGGGCCGCAAGCCGGTACTGCTGTTCGGCATCGGCGTCTTCCTCGTCGCCTCACTGCTGTGCGGGCTGGCCTGGTCGATGCCGGCGCTCATCGCCGCGCGCGCCCTGCAGGGCATCGGGGCGGGCGCGATCCAGCCGATCGGGCTGACCGTCATCGGCGACCTCTACAGCGTCGCGGAGCGGGCCAAGGTGCAGGGCTACGTCGCGTCGGTGTGGGCCGCCTCGTCCGTGCTCGGCCCGACCCTCGGCGGGGTGTTCAGCGACTACCTGTCCTGGCGCTGGATCTTCTTCATCAACCTGCCGCTCGGGGCGCTGGCGCTGCTGTCGCTGCGCAAGCACTTCACCGAGTCTCTGGTGCGCACCCCGCACCGCTTCGACGTCGCCGGCGCGCTGTGCTGCTCACCGTCGGCTGCTCGCTGCTCATCCTCGGCCTGCTCGAGGGCGGCACCGGCTGGGCGTGGGGCTCGGCCACGTCCTACGCCGTGCTCGGCAGCTCGCTGGTGCTGCTGGTCGCGTTCTTCCTCGTCGAGCGGCGGGCGGCCGAGCCGGTCCTGCCGCTGTGGGTGCTGCGGCGGCGGATCCTCGTCGGGGGCAACCTCGCCGCGATGGGCGTCGGCGCGCTGCTCATCGGGCTCAGCAGCTACGTCCCCACCTGGGTGCAGGGCGTGCTCGGCACGGGCGCCGTCGAGGCCGGGCTGACCCTCGGCGCGCTCACCCTCGGCTGGCCGATCACCGCCGCGCTGTCCGGCCGGCTGTACCTGCGGATCGGCTTCCGCGACACCGCGCTCATCGGCGTCGCGATCGCGATGGGCGGCGCGACCTGGACCGCGCTGCTGCCCGACACCGCCCAGGTCTGGCAGGTCGCCCTGGCGATGTTCGTCACCGGACTCGGGATGGGCCTGTCGTCCAGCCCGCTGGTCGTGGCGGTCCAGTCGGTCGTCGACTGGGACCGGCGCGGCGTCGTCACGGGCAGCACGATGTTCTTTCGCGCGCTGGGCTCGGCGATCGGTGCTGCGATCTTCGGCGCGGTCGCCAACACCTCGCTGTCCCGACGGTTCGACGACGCGCCCGCCGCGCTGCGCGACGCCCTGCCCGCCGACGTCGACGGGACGGCGGCGGCCCTTGCCACGCCCGGCCCGGTCGCCGACTTCACCCGCGAGGCGCTGCACGCCGCCTCGCACAGCGTCTTCGTCGGGATCGCCGTGGCCACCGCGGTCGTCGCGGTCGCCGTCGCGGTGGTCCCCCGCCGGGCGGAGCCGCTGGTCTTGGAGTGAGTGCCGTTCGCCAGGACGCTGACCGGCCCCCGATCGTCCGGCTCGGCATCCGGGTGTAGGTCAGGGTGCAGGCGGTCGCCGATGAGTTCGGGACCCTCCCGTCGTCTACGTTGCGACGAGAGGGAGGCCGCCATGGCAGGCGCACGGGTTCTGGTCGGGACGAAGAAGGGCGCGTTCGTCCTCACGAGCGACCAGCGGCGGCAGGACTGGAAGGTCGACGGGCCGCACTTCGCGGGCTGGGAGATCTACCATCTGAAGGGCTCGCCGGCCGACCCGGACCGGCTGTGGGCCAGCCAGTCCGGTGGCTGGTTCGGCCAAGTCGTGCAGCGCTCCGACGACGGCGGGCTGTCCTGGGACGCGGTCGGCAACGACTTCGCGTACGAGCCGCTGGAGGGCCGCGAGGGCGCCGGTACGCACCAGGACTTCGACGGCACGCCCAAGCCGTGGGAGTTCACCCGGGTGTGGCACCTCGAGCCGTCGCTGACCGACCCCGACACCGTCTTCGCCGGCGTCGAGGACGCCGCGCTGTTCAAGAGCACAGACGGCGGCGCGTCGTGGAAGGAGCTGTCCGGGCTGCGCGGCCACGGCTCCGGCCCGCAGTGGCAGCCAGGCGCCGGCGGGCTGTGTCTGCACACGCTGCTGCTGCACCCGACCGACGAGCAGCGGATGTTCGCCGCGATCAGCGCCGCGGGCGCCTTCCGCACCGACGACGGCGGCGCGAGCTGGCTGCCGATCAACAAGGGCTTGCTGTCTGGGGAGATCCCGCAGCAGGAGGCCGAGGTCGGCCACTGCGTTCACAACCTGGCTCTGCACCCGTCGCGGCCGGACACGCTCTACATGCAGAAGCACTGGGACGTCATGCGCAGCGACGACGCGGGCGCGTCCTGGTACGAGATCAGCGGCGACCTGCCGACCGACTTCGGCTTCCCGATCGACGTGCACGCGCACGAGCCCGAGACGGTCTACGTCGTGCCGATCACCAGCGACTACTTCCACGTCGTGCCGGACGGCAAGCTGCGCGTGTACCGCAGCCGGACCGGCGGCGGCGAGTGGGAACCGCTCACCAAGGGCCTGCCGCAGCAGCACTGCTACGTCAACGTGCTGCGCGACGCGATGGCCGTCGACGCGTTCGACGACTGCGGCGTCTACTTCGGCACCACCGGGGGGCAGGTCTACTGCTCCCCCGACGGTGGGGACAGCTGGCAGTGCATCGTGCGCGACCTGCCGGCGGTGCTGTCGGTGGAGGTGCAGACGCTCCGATGACGCGGGTCGTCCTGCCCCACCACCTGCGGTCGCTGGCCCGTCTCGACGGCGAGGTGCAGGTCGAGGCGCGCACCACCCGCGAGGTGCTGGACGCGCTGGAGGCCGCGCACCCCGCGCTGCGCGGGACGCTGCGCGACTCCGGCAGCGGCCAGCGCCGGCCGTTCGTGCGGTTCTACGCATGCAGCGAGGACCTGTCGCACGTCTCGCTGGACGACCCGCTGCCCGCCGCCGTGCTCCGCGGCGACGAGCCGTTCCTCGTGATCGGGGCGATGGCCGGCGGCTGACCGCGGTACCCACCGGTAACCCGCGCGCTCGTGCGAGGGTCGAGCGCCGGGGGTCCAGCAGGGAGGTCGACGATGACGCAGGACGACGCGCAGGGCGTGCTCTTCCCGGCGGAGCCGGACGGGCGGCGCAGCACCGCGTCCACGGGCCGGGCCGTGTGGTCCGACGCGATGCGCGGCGTGGACGACACGCTCGGCGCGCGCATCGGCCGGGCTGGTGACTGGCGCAAGGACTACGTCGATCTCGTTGTCGCGCACACCGCGGCCGCGACGCGCACCCCCGCCGCGGCCGTGCAGGTGGCCCGGCAGGGGCTGGCGTCGCTCGGCGACCGGATGCGCTTCGAGCGCGACGGCGCCGTCACGTCGGTCCGCGACGCGATCGCCGACGGCAAGGAGCTGCTGCACCCGCTGACGGTGCACGGCGAGGGGGAGCGGGTCCGCGAGCTGGTCCTGCCCTACCGCGGGCAGGCGCTGTCCGGCGACGCGTTGCGCCGCCAGCTCGACGCGTGGGTGGAGCGCGGGACCGTCGAGGCGTCCTGCGCCGCCGCGCTGCACCGCGTGCTCGACGAGCCCGGCTGGCTCGACCTGTCCGACCGCGCCTTTGCGCTGCTCGGCGCCGGCGCCGAGATGGGACCGCTGCAGCCGCTGTCGCAGTGGGGCGCCCACGTCGTCGCCGTCGACGTCGCCAAGCCCCGCGTCTGGGACCGCGTCGTCGCCACCGCCCGCAAGGGCGCCGGGACGCTGACCGCGCCGGAGACCCGGCCCGGCCACCCCGGCGTCGACCTGCTCACCGAGACGCCCGAGGTGGGCGCGTTCCTGCGCTCGGCCGCCGACGGGCTACCACTCACGATCGGCAGCTACGCCTACGCCGACGGCGCCCGGCACGTCCAGGTGGTGCACGCCAGCGACGCCCTCGTCGAGCTGCTGCTGCGTGCGCGCCCCGGCACCGGCTACGCCGAGCTGGCGACGCCGACCGACGCCTTCGCCGTGCCGTTGGAGGTCGTCGAGGACAGCCGGCGCCGCTGGAGCTCCCGCGGCTGGCGGGCGCCCGCGCAGGTCCCCGCCCGGCTCGTCGCGCGCGGCGCGCTCTACGCCCCGGCGTACGGCACCGTCGTCGAGCGCGAGGACGGCAGTCGGGTCGGCATCGCCGACGTGCTCGTCCCGCAGCAGGGCCCCAGCTACACCCTCGCCAAGCGGGTGCAGCGGTGGTGGGCCACGGCGGCGCAGGCCGACGGCCACCTGGTGTCGGCCAACGTCGCGCCCGCCACCCGCACCCGCTCGGTCACCAAGAACCGGCTGCTGGCCGCCGCCTACACCGGCGCCGGAAGGTTCGGCGTGGAGGTGTTCGCGCCGGAGACGAGCCGGGTGCTCATGGCTGCACTGCTCGTGCACGACCTGCGGGCGGGAACCCCGGCGCCGGCGCACCCGGACGACCTGTTCGCCGCACAGGCCGCGCACGGCGGGCTGTGGCGGGTGGCGTACAACCCGCGCTCGGTGCTCGGGATCGCCGCCGTGCTCGGCCTTCCGGGTGCGCTGCGGGGCCGCTAGACCGTCTCGGGCACCCGCTGCAAGACCTCAGCGGGCGTAGGTCTGGACCGCCGTCAGCAGCTCACGCAGGCCCGCCTTGGCGTCTGCGAACAGCATCGTCGTCCGCGGGTCGGTGTACAGCTCGTTGTCGATCCCGGCGTAGCCGGTACCCATCGAGCGCTTGATGACGATCACGCTGCGAGCCCGGTCGACGTCGAGGATCGGCATGCCGGAGACGGGGTTGCCGGGCCGGCGGGCGGCCGGGTTCGTCACATCGTTCGCGCCCACGACGAGCACCACGTCGGTGCGGGCGAACTCCGGGTTGACCTCCTCGAGGTCGCGCAGCTGCGGATAGGGGACGTCGGCCTCGGCGAGCAGCACGTTCATGTGACCGGGCATGCGGCCGGCGACCGGGTGGATGCCGTAGCTGACCTCGATGCCGCTCGCCTCGAGCGCAGAGCACAGCGCGACCAGCTCGTGCTGGGCCTGCGCTGCCGCGAGCCCGTAGCCGGGGACGACGACGACCTTGGAGGCGTACGCCAGCTGCAGCCCGGCGTCGTCGACGGAGGTGGCACGCACGTTGCCCGTGGCGGCGACCGCCTCGGCGGTGTCGGCGGTGCCGTAGCCGCCGATCAGGATGCTGGTGAGGGACCTGTTCATCGCCTCGGCCATGAGCAGGGTGAGGATCGCGCCGGCGGCGCCGACAAGCGCGCCGGCGATGACGAGGACCACGCTGTCCAGCACGAAACCGGCCATGGCGACGGCGGTTCCGGTGCAGGCGTTGAGCAGCGAGATGACGACCGGCATGTCCGCGCCGCCGATGGGCAGCGTCAGCAGCACGCCGAGCGCGAGGGCCGCGGCGGCCAGCAGGACGAGCAGCGGGGTGCCGCCGCGGCCGGTGAGCAGGACGAGCCCTGCGACGACGGCGGCACCGCCGAGCGCCAGGGTGGCGACGCGTCCGGCGGCCGAGGTGACCGGGTTGCCGGGCAGGCGGCCGGCCAGCTTGCCGGCGGCGACCAGCGAGCCGGAGAAGGTGAGCGCCCCGATGAGCACGTCGAGAACTGTCGGCAGCACGAGGCTGACGCCCGCGCGGTCGAGCACGCCCTCGGCGCGCAGCACCTCCGCGAACGCGACCAGGGCGGCGCCGCCGCCGCCGACGGCGTTGAACAGGCTGACCAGCTGGGGCATCGCGGTCATCCGCACCCGCCGAGCGGTGACCAGCCCGGCGGCCGAGCCGACGGCCAGACCGGCCACGAGCACGAGCAGCGCGGTACCGCCGATCGAACCGTCGTCGACGAGCACGACGGCGGTCACCACCACGGCCAGGACCATCCCGCCGGTGGAGACGAGGTTGCCGCGACGGGCCGTGGCGGGCGAGCCCATCAGGTGCAGCCCGACGACGAACGCGACGGCCGACACCAGGTAGAGCAGGTGCGACGCGGTGCTCACGAGGAGCTCCCACCGGAGCGGCGGGCCCGGAACATCTCGAGCATCCGGTCGGTGACGACGTAGCCGCCGACGACGTTCATGGCGGCGAAGACGGCGGCGACGAACAGCACGACGTAGCCGGTCGTCGAGCCCGTCGTGGCCGCGACGAGCATCACCCCGACGACGATGACGCCGTGAACGGCGTTCGCGCCCGACATCAGCGGCGTGTGCAGGGTGGCCGGCACCTTGCCGATCACCTCGTAGCCCACCAGCAGCGCGAGCACGAACACGGTGATGGTGGCCAGCAGCTCGCTCGTCATGCGGAGTCCTCCAGGAGTGCGGCGACGGCCGGGTGGACGACCCGGCCCGCGTGCGTGATGACGAGCCCGGCCTGCACCTCGTCGTCGAGGTCGACGGCGAGCGCGCCGTCCGGCGCGAGGTAGCCGACGAGGGCCACGACGTTGCGGGCGTAGGCGGTGGACGCGGCGCGCGGCACCTGCGCCGCGAGCGCCCCCGCCCCGACGAGGGTGACGCCCCCGTCGGTGACGTACGTCGTGCCGGCCTTGCTGCCCTCGACGTTGCCGCCGAGGTCGCCGGCGGTACCGTCGACGACGACCGACCCGGGCGCCATACGGGCCAGCGCCTCGGCCGGCACGAGCAGCGGCGGTGGCCGGCCCGGCACCTGGGCGGTGGTGATCACGACGTCGAAGCCCGAGACGCTGTCGGCGACCGCGGCGGTGAGCTCTGCCTGCTCCTGCTCGGTGAGCTGCCGGGCGTAGCCGCCCTCGCTGACGACGGTGACGCCGACGTCGAGCACGGTCCCGCCCAGGGAGCGGATGTCGGACTGTGCGCTGTCGCGCACGTCGAAGGCAGTGACGACCGCGCCGAGCCGGCGGCAGGTCGCGATCGCCTGCAGGCCGGCGACTCCCGCGCCGAGCACGAGGACACGCGCCGGCCGGGTGGTGCCGGCCGCGGTGGTGAGCATCGGGAAGAAGCCGCCGTAGGTGTCGGCCGCGACGAGCGCGGCCTTGTAGCCGGCGACGCTGGCCTGCGAGGTCAACGCGTCCATCGACTGGGCGCGGCTGACGGTCCGGGGCAGCGTGTCGAAGCTCAGCGCGGTGACGCCTGCGTCGGCCAGGCGCTGCATGAGCCGCGGGTCGAGCAGCGGTTGCAGCAGACCGACCAGCACGTGCCGCGGGCGCAGCGCGTGCAGGACCGCCGGCGGGTGCAGGCAGACGACGACGTCGCTGGCGTCGAGCAGCGCCGCGCACGGCGCGACCTGCGCACCGGCGGCGGCGTACTCCTCGTCGGAGAACCAGGCGGCCTGCCCGGCGCCCTGCTCGACGACGACGCGGACGCCGGTGGCGACCAGGCGGGCAGCGCCGTCCGGGGTCAGCGCGACGCGCCGCTCCTCGCGGGACTGCTCGCGCAGGACGCCGACGGTGAGCGGGGCTGCGGGAGGCGGGGGCATGCTGCATGGTCACCTGCGCGGGAGGCCGGCGTCCCGGGACGAAGGGCCTTGTCGACCGGCGGCGGCAGGAGGAGTGTGGAGGCGTCCACAACGAGCGAGGAGACGCCATGAGAGCCGTCATCGGTGACCGGATCGTGATCCCCGGCCGGCACGTCGGGGACGGGACGCGAGAGGGCGAGGTGCAGGAGCTGCGCGGGAGCGAGGAAGCGCCGCTGTACGTCGTGCGGTGGGACGACGGGCGCTCCGGTGTCCTCAGCCCCGGCCCCGAGACGCGGGTGGAGCACCGCTCGCCGTGACCGTTCCGACGCCGTTCCCGGAGCCGTTCCCCGAGCCCGACCCGCTGCCGCCGGACCCGATCACGCCGGTCGAGCCGCCGATGCCGACGCCGACCGACCCGGAGCCGCCCCGGCCGTTGTGAGCCGCCCCGGTCGGCGCAGGCGGCATGCTCAGAGGGTCGGTTCGACCCGCGGCGTGTGGGGGAAGCGGGGGCGGCCTAGGGTCCGGGCATGTCCCAGATCGTCGCCATCGCGACCCTGACGCCCCTGCCCGGCAAGACCGACGAGCTCGTCACCGCGATGAAGGACCTCATCGCCCAGGTGCACGCCAACGAGGAGGGCTGCCTGCTCTACGCGATGCACCGCCACCCCGACGGCGAGCGGGTCGTCATGGTGGAGAAGTACACCGGGTCGGAGGCCGTGAAGGCGCACCGTGCGTCTGAGCACTTCAAGGCGGCGGGTGCCGTGCTCGGCGCTCTGCTGGCCGCGCCGCCCGAGGTGCTCGGCCTCGAGCCCGTACCGGCCGGCGACGCTGCGAAGGGCGCGGTCTAGCTCTCCGCTCAGGCGGGCCGGGTGGACTCAGGCCGGCTGCGCGGCCAGCGCGACGGCGACCTCGGCCGCCACACGGGCGTTGTTCTCGGCCAGCGCCAGGTTGGCCGGCACGCTGCCGCCGTCGGTCTCCCGGCTGACGCGCTCGAGGACGTACGGCGTGACCGCTGCGCCGGTGATGCCGTCGGTGGCGGCTGCCTGGAGTGCGGCGCTGAGAGCGGCGTCGTGCCGCTCGCGGTCGAGCTCGTCGGCCTCGGGGATCGGCACGGTGAGCAGCACGCCGGTCTGCGGGCGGGACCGGTGGCGCAGCACCGCGGCCACCTCCGCCGCCGTCTCGACGACGTGCGGGACGGGCAGCCCACTGGACCGGACGTAGAACGCCGGAAAGTCGGGCGAGCGCCAGCCGAGCACGGGAACACCTGCCGTCTCGAGGTGCTCGAGGGTGCGGGCAAGGTCGAGGAAGGACTTCGCGCCGGCGCAGACGGTGACGACCGGGTGGTGGGCGAGCGCGTCGAGGTCGGCGGAGACGTCGCCGCTCACCTCGACGCCTCGGTGCACCCCGCCGATGCCGCCGGTGGCGAAGACCGAGATCCCGGCGCGGGCGGCCAGCGCGACGGAGGCCGAGACGGTGGTGACGCCGATGTCCCACGACTGCGCGGCGGCGACGGCGAGATCGCGCTCGGCGACCTTGCGGGTGCCGAGCAGGACGCGCGCCTCCTCGTCCGCGGTCAGGCCGACGCGCCAGGTTCCGTCGACGACGGCCGTGACGGCCGGGACGGCGCCGCCCTTCTCGACGGCGGCCTTGCAGCGGCGCAGCGCCTCGGCGTTGTGGGGGACCGGCAGGCCGAGCGTGGAGTAGATGGTCGACTCCATCGCCACGACGGGGCGGCCGTCCGCCAGCGCCGACCGCACGGCCTCGGACACGACGATCACGCGGGCTCCTCCTGACGGGACGGGCCCGCACCGGGGGAGGCGAGCACCAGGCGGGCCAGCGCGTGCGCGCGCTCGACGCACGCCGGCAGGTCCCGTCCCTCCATCATCGCGGACAGCCACCCCGCGGCGAAGGCGTCCCCCGCGCCGGTCGAGTCGCGCACGGCGTCGACGACGGGGACCGGCACCGACAGCGAGCTGCCGTCGGGCAGCAGCACCGTCGTCGGCCGGGAACCGTTCTTCACGACGACGGTGGTCCCGGTCAGTGGCACCGGCAGCTCGCGCGCCTCGTCGGCGTTGGCGAACAGCACCACCGGCCGCACCCGCTCGACGAGCGCGACGTAGTCGGGGATCTCGCGCAGCACCGCCCAGGACGACGCGTCCAGACTGACGGGGATGCCGCGTGCGGTAGCCGTCGCGAGCAGCGCGCGGACGGTGGTGGCCGTGCGCCCGCCGTGCAGCCCGTACGCCGGGACGTGGAGCACCGACACGTCATCCAGGTCGTCGTCGGCGACCAGCCCCAGGTCGGCGGCGGCGCCACGGTCGGGCAGGAAGGTGCGCTCCCCGTCGACGTCGACGAGCACGACGATCGTGCCGGTACGACCGCGCCGCTGGGCGCGGACCTCGACGCCCGCGGCGGCGAGCTCGGCGACGAGCCGGTCACCGAGCGGGTCGGTCCCGACGCAGCCGAGGAAGCGGGTCGAGACCAGTGGGGCCGCCGCGACGGCGACGTTGGCCGCGCTCCCGCCGCGGGAGCGGAAGACCCGCGACGGGGTGTCGCTGCCGCGGGCGACCGGTCCGTCCGGCCAGACCACGACGTCCTCTACGAGGTCGCCGACCACCGCCAGGCGACGCATCACGGATCGAGCAGGTCCTCGACCCGGGTGACCTTCGCGCGGAGCATGCCGGTGTGCCCGGGGCGGATGTCGGCCTTGAGGACCAGCGAGACCCGGGGCGACCGGGCGGCGACGGCGTCGACGGCCGCCTTGACCACGGCCATCACCTCGTCCCACTCGCCCTCGACGTTGGTGAACATCGCGTTGGTCTCGCACGGCAGGCCGGATGCGCGCACCACCCGCACCGCCTCGGCGACGGCCTCGGCCACACCGCCGTCCTCGTCTGACACGGCCGGGGCGATGCTGAAGGCGATGAGCATCCTTTGATCCTGCCCTGCCGCGCGCCTGCCGCGGAATGGGCCGGGGCGCTGCGACCTTGACACCATTGAGCCGCCGCCGCGACGACCGCAGGCCGGCGCACGCCCCGATGCGTCTCCGACGCACACCCCTGCAGCCCTGAAGGAACTCCTTGCCCCCCGAGAACGCCACCTCCGCGCCGCAGGCCGGCCCCGAGACGGGCGACGCTCCGCGCCGTCGCCGGCGCTCCGGCCGTCCCGCCGAGGCGCCCCGCGCGGCGGCTTCGACTGCTGCCC
>JAJAYV010000350.1 GCA_026786045.1 Frankiaceae bacterium
CTACGAGCTCCGCGCGGTCGACGTCGAGCCCGGCGACGTCGACCCCGACCCGCTCGGCGCCGACACCCGCTGGACGCTCGACCTCACCGACCCCTACGCCTGGACCAATCAGCCCGCCTGGGCTGAGCCAGTACCTCGGCAACGTCGTCCAGCGGTGTCGCGGCCAGAGCTCCACCGGAGAAGGCATCTTCGGAGCTGACCTCGCGACCGACCCACCTCGGTAGAGAGAGCGTGGCATGGAGGTCCGCGACCTCGACCTCGGCCAGGACCAGCCCCGACAACCTCCCGCCGAACACGTCGACCACCCACGACAGGCCCTCGAACGGCACCACCCGACGGGTCTTCACGAGGTCGTCGCCCGGCAGCACCGCCAGAACCGCGTGCTCCTCTGCCGACAGGTAGGTGTTCGTGAGTGCCACCGCCGACGGGTCGTCGGGCCGCGCACGCACCTTCTGGGTCAGCTTGTGGACGACCTCCGCGCCGGCGCGGACCGTCCGGAGCCGCAGCCGGGTGTCCTGCAGGTAGCGGTCCTCGATCGCACGGAGGTCGCAGCCTGGCGGCGACGGGCGGTCGACGAGGAAGCGGCGCTCGAGCTCGCTCCGGGCATAACGACCTTCGCCCGGCGTGCGCGACCAATCAGGACTCACCCGGCGAGCACGGCCTGGGTCTGCGTCACCTGCGCCACCAGCCTGTCCTCGTCGTCGCGCACCTCGACGACGACCGCGATGAACAACCGACCGACGTTCCGGGGCGGGTCGGTGCCGCGGGCAGCCCCCGAACGGACTGCCGGGACCAGCGACGTCGACGACGAGACGGTCGAGGTCGACGCACCAGCAGGCAGGTTCAGGAAGGCGCACACCGCACCAACTGAGACCGCGAACAGCATGAGCGCGAGCATCTGGTCGAGGTCCACCGGCCGACCCTGCCACGAGCGGCCGGGACGGGTCTAGCGGATGTGCCCGTCCCCCGTGACGACGTACGTCGTGCTGGTCAGCTCGGGCAGGCCCATCGGGCCGCGGGCGTGCAGCTTCTGCGTCGAGATCCCGATCTCGGCGCCGAAGCCGAACTCCCCGCCATCGGTGAACCGGGTCGAGGCGTTGACCATGACGGCGGCGCTGTCGAGCGAGCGGACGAAGCGCCGCGCCTCGGCCAGGTCCTTGGTCACGATGGCCTCGGTGTGGCCGCTCCCCCACCGCCGGATGTGCGCCACCGCGTCGTCGAGCGAGTCGACGACGCCGACGGCCAGGTCGAGCGAGAGGTACTCCGCCGCCCAGTCCTCGTCGCCGACCGGCACGGAGGTGTCGTCGTACGCGGCCGAACGCTCGTCGGCGTGCAGCGTCACGCCCTCGTCCTTGAGCGCCTTCACGACGCGCGGCAGGAACAAAGGCGCGACGTCGGCGTGGACGAGCAGCGTCTCGGCGGCGTTGCAGACGCTCGGCCGGTGGGTCTTGCTGTTCACCGTGATCGCGACCGCCATGTCGAGGTCGGCGGACGCGTCGACGTAGACGGTGCAGTTGCCGACCCCCGTCTCGATCACCGGCACCTGCGACTCGCTCACGACCGCCTCGATGAGGCCGGCGCCGCCACGCGGGATGAGCACGTCGACGAGCCCGCGGGCCTGCATGAGCTCCTTGACGCTCGACCGGTCGGTGCCCGGCACCAGCTGGATGCTGTCGGCCGGCATGCCCGCCGCGGTGGCCGCCTCGGCCAGCACGTCGACCAGCACGGTATTGGACCGGTAGGCGCTCGCGCTGCCGCGCAGCAGGACGGCGTTGCCGCTCTTGAGGCACAGCCCGGCGGCGTCGGCGGTGACGTTCGGCCGGGCCTCGTAGACGATCCCGACGACGCCGAGCGGGACGCGGACCTGCCGCAGCTCCAGGCCGTTCGGCAGCGACGAGCCGCGGACGACCTCGCCGACCGGGTCGGGCAGCGTCGCGACGTGGCGCAGCCCGTCGGCCATCGCCTCGACCCGCGGCAGGGTCAGGGCGAGCCGGTCGAGCAGCGCCTCGGTGGTGCCCGACGCCCGGCCGGCCTCGACGTCCTCGGCGTTGGCGGCCAGGATCCGGTCGACGTTCGCGACCAGCGAGTCGGCCATCGCCAGCAGCGCCGCGTCCTTGTCCTTGCGCGCCAGCGGGGCCAGCCGCGCGGCGGCGGCGCGGGCACGGGTGGCGACTTCGGTGACCTCGCTCATGCCCAGAGGATAGGCCGCTGCCGAACGACCTCGAGCCCGCCGAGGCGCACCTGGGCCGGCGTCAGCCGTAGCGACGCCAGAACGACTGCTGGCGCGACCACATGGTCATGGCGTCGGTCTCCCCCGCCGGCCAGCCGCCGCTCGGGCCGAGCCAGCCGTAGAGCACCTGGAGCAGCCCGGTCCGGCGGCCGTCGGGGTCGACGCCCATCACCGCGTCGTACGTCCGCGGGCTGACATCCTCTGTCCGGCCGCCGGTGCGGACGACGTCGGGGTCGGCGCTCGCGGTGCGGCACCACTGCGGCCCGGGCACGCCCTGGTCGGTCGACCAGAGCGCCTCGTGCACGGCCCGGTGGTCGGGGTGGGTGTAGCGGAAGCCCGCAGCCGAGGCGTTGACGTAGGCCGCGCCGATCACGGCGTACTCCCGCTGCACCGGCAGGTGCGTCCTGCGCAGCGCACGGGTGCGCTGGAGCGCGGCCGTGACGAACGCCGGCGTGAGCGCGCCGTCGCCGCCGTCGAAGACGACGCGCGCGCTGCGCCGGCCGACGTGCAACCGGAACGGGCTCGGCCCGTCGGGGAGCACGCCGTGGTCGACGAGGTCGCGGTCGAGGTGCGGGTCGACGTCGGCCATCGCGTCGAGGAAGGCGTGGAAGCTGGCCAGCCGCTGGGCCCGGACAGTGGCGCTGCCGGGCTCGCCCCAGGGCTGCGGCGGCGGGGTCCACTCGCCGAGCTCGGGCTGGTGGCCCCGGCCGTCGGCCAGGCTGGTCTGCTCGCCGTGGGTGCACAGCACGAACACCGGGTAGTTGTCGGCGGCGTCCTCGAGCAGCGACCAGGCCTCGAACTCGTCGTCGGGGTGCGGCACGACGACATAGACGATCTGGCGCTTGTCGGTGCGGATCGACCAGCGGCGGAGCAGTCTCACAGGACGACGAGGTCGTCCCGGTGCACGACCTCCCGCAGGCCGAGCTCGCGGGTGGACCGGCCGAGCAGTGCCGGCAGCTCCCCCGCGTCGTAGCCGACCAGGCCGCGCGCGACGGCGAGCCCGTCGGGCCCGGCCAGCTCGACCGGGTCGCCGGCGGCGAACTCGC
>JAJAYV010000351.1 GCA_026786045.1 Frankiaceae bacterium
ACCCCGCCCCGGCGCCGCCGGCCGAGCCGGTGGCCACGATGGAGCTGCGCGTCGCGCCCGAGCCGGTCGACGACGGCTTGGACGGCGGTCCGGGGCCGTACGACCGGCGCGCGGACGACCAGCGGTCGTACTCCGGGGCCTTCGGCGACTCCTACGGCGGGAGCGACAACGTCCGTCCCTTCCCGGGCCGGCCGCCCGGTGACGCGGGCCGTCCGCCGGCCGAGCCGGCCCGGCTGAACCCGAAGTACGCCTTTGAGACCTTCGTCATCGGCGCCTCGAACCGGTTCGCCCACGCCGCGGCCGTCGCGGTCGCCGAGGCGCCGGCCAAGGCGTACAACCCGCTGTTCATCTACGGCGAGAGCGGGCTGGGCAAGACCCACCTGCTGCACGCGATCGGGCACTACGCCCAGCACCTGTTCGCCGGTGCGCGCGTGCGCTACGTGAGCTCCGAGGAGTTCACCAACGACTTCATCAACTCGATCCGCGACAGCAAGGCCGAGACCTTCCGCCGGCGCTACCGCGACGTGGACATCCTGCTCGTGGACGACATCCAGTTCCTCGAGCACAAGGAGGGGACACAGGAGGAGTTCTTCCACACCTTCAACACCCTCCACAACGCCAACAAGCAGATCGTCATCAGCTCCGACCGGCCGCCCAAGCAGCTGTCGACCCTTGAGGACCGGCTGCGCACGCGGTTCGAGTGGGGCCTGATCACCGACGTGCAACCGCCCGACCTCGAGACCCGCATCGCGATCCTGCGCAAGAAGGCCGCGCAGGACCGGCTGGCGGCGCCGCCGGACGTGCTGGAGTTCATCGCCAGCAAGATCTCTCGCAACATCCGCGAGCTCGAAGGCGCGCTCATCCGCGTGACGGCGTTCGCCTCGCTCAACCGGCAGACCGTCGACCTGGCGCTGGCCGAGGTGGTCCTCAAGGACCTCATCCCGGCCGACGGCGGCCCCGAGATCACCGGGGCCACCATCATGGCGGCCACGGCGGAGTACTTCGGGCTGACGATGGAGGACCTGTGCGGGTCGTCCCGCTCGCGGGTGCTCGTGACGGCCCGGCAGATCGCGATGTACCTGTGCCGCGAGCTCACCGACCTCTCACTGCCCAAGATCGGCCAGATGTTCGGCGGGCGCGACCACACCACGGTCATCCACGCCGACCGCAAGATCCGCGCGCAGATGCCGGAGCGCCGTGCGACCTACAACCAGGTCGCCGAGCTGACCAACCGCATCAAGACCCGGTCTCGCAGCTCGTGATCCAGATCACCCCGGTCCTGCACAGTGTGTGGACAACCCTGTGGACAACTGTGGACGACGCCCGCTGGACCGGTGGACGGCGCGGGACGGCCACCCGTCCGTGCACAGCCGTCCACGGACGCACGGGGGTCGCGTCCACAGTGGCCGCACACCGCGCCGCGCCGCGTGACCTGCGCGGACGCCGTTCGTCCACAGGGTCGCAGGCCCCTTCCACTCCTACGAGTACCTCTCCCTCAGGGACCACCCCTTGGAGTTCTGGGACCGAGGACCTGTGGAGGACCGGCGTCTGGCAGCCTCTGGCCCCCACGCACAGCACGCACCCCACCCCGAAGGACGCACAAATGGAGCAGGGCACATGGAGCTGAGGGTCGAGCGCGACGCGCTCGCCGACGCGGTCGTCAGGACGGCCCGGTCGCTGCCGGCCCGCCCGCCGATGCAGGTCCTGCTCGGCCTGCTGCTCGAGGTCACCCCGGGTGCATCAGGGACAGCTGGCGGCCTGGAGATCTCCGGCTTCGACTACGAGGTCAGCTCGCGGGTCCGCCTGGACGCCACCGCCGACGAGCCCGGTCGGGTGCTGGTCCCGGGGCGCCTGCTGGCCGACATCGTCCGCTCGCTGCCGGCCCAACCGGTCGACCTGCGTGTCGAGGGCACCCGCGTGGTCCTGACCTGCGGCCCGGCGCGCTTCACGCTGCCGACGCTGCCGGTGGAGGACTACCCGACGCTGCCGGCGATGCCGGACGTCGCGGGCACGCTGGGCGCGGACGTCTTCGCCTCGGCCGTCGCGCAGGTCGCGCTGGCCGCGGGCCGGGACGACACGCTGCCCGTGCTCACCGGCGTGCGATTCGAGATCGAGGGTGACCAGCTCACCCTGGCCGCGACCGACCGCTACCGGCTCGCGGTGCGCACCCTGCCGTGGCGCCCGGCCGACGCGAGCGTGTCCACCACCGCGCTCGTCCCGGCGCGGCCGCTGTCCGAGACCGCCCGTGCGCTCACCGCCGGCCCCGAGGTCACGCTCGCGCTGGCCTCCGGCAGCGGCGCCGAGGGGATGATCGGCTTCGAGGGCGCCGGCCGGCGCACCACGTCGCGGCTGCTCGAGGGCGAGTTCCCGAAGTACCGCTCGCTGCTGCCCAGCGAGAGCACTGCCGTGGCCGAGATCGCGACCGCGCCGTTCGCGGAGGCCGTCAAGCGCGTCGCGCTCGTCGCCGCCCGCAACGCGCCGGTACGACTGGGCTTCTCGGCCGACGGCGTGGTCCTCGAGGCCGGTGGCGCCGACGACGCGCAGGCCAGTGAGCAGCTCGAGTGCTCCTGGGAGGGAAGCGCGAGCGGCGAGCCGTTCCAGATCGCGTTCAACCCGCAGTACCTGCTCGACGGGCTCGGCGCGGTCGACAGCGACAGCACCACCCTGTCGTTCACCGGCCCCACCCGGCCGGCCGTGCTCACGGGCAAGACCGACGCCGACCGGGCGCCGGGCACGCCGGCCGAGTACCGCTACCTGCTCATGCCGGTGCGGCTGTCGGGCTGATCTGCGGGTAGGCCGGACCCACCCCGACGACCCGACGACCGAAGGACACGCATGGGCACTCTGGGCATGATCGGCCTGGGCAAGATGGGCGGCAACATGGCCGAGCGGCTGCGCCAGGGCGGTCACGAGGTGGTCGGCTACGACCGCTCGACCGACAGCGACCGACAGGTCGACTCCCTCGAAGGGCTGATCGGGCAGCTGGCCGCGCCGCGCGTCGTGTGGGTCATGGTCCCGGCCGGGAAGCCGACGTACGACACGATCGACGCGCTCGCAGAGCTGCTCGAGCCGGGCGACGTGGTCGTCGACGGCGGGAACTCCCGCTACACCGACGACATGCGTCACGGTGAGCAGCTGGCCGAGAAGGGCCTCGGCTTCGTCGACTGCGGCGTCAGCGGCGGGGTGTGGGGCCTGACCGAGGGCTACGCCCTCATGTGTGGCGGCGACGACGGGCACGTCGCGGCGGTCCAGCCGTTCTTCGACGTGCTCAAGCCCGCCGGGGACTCCGGCTTCGTGCATGCCGGCAAGGTCGGCGCCGGCCACTTCGCCAAGATGGTCCACAACGGCATCGAGTACGGCCTCATGCAGGCCTACGCCGAGGGCTGGGAGCTGATGATGGCCACCGACGTCATCACCGACGTCCCGGCCGTCATCGCGAGCTGGCAGCAGGGCACGGTCATCCGGTCCTGGCTGCTCGACCTCATGGTCAACGCGCTCCAGCAGGACGAGGATCTGTCGCAGCTGCGCGGCTACGCCGAGGACTCCGGCGAGGGACGCTGGACCGTCGAGGCGGCGGTCGAGCACGCCGTCCCGCTGCCGGTGATCACTGCTGCGCTGTTCGCGCGCTTCGGCTCGCGTCAGGACGACCCGCCGGCGATGAAGATGATCGCCGCCCTTCGCAACCAGTTCGGCGGCCACGCCGTCACCTCGGCCGCCGGCATGTTCGAGAAGGGCGCCGACTCCCCGGGGGCCGACGCGCAGGCCCCGTCCGATGCGCCCGCCGACGTCTCCGAGGGCGACGTGCGCGGCGAGCCGGGCACCCCGCCCGACGCCTGAGCCCGCGGAGCCCCGTGCACGTCAGCCACCTCTCGCTGTCGGACTTCCGGTCCTGGCCGGCCTTCGAGCTCGAGCTCGGCGCCGGCTCGACGGCGCTGATCGGAGCCAACGGGCAGGGCAAGACCAACCTCGTCGAGGCGCTGGGCTACGTCGCGACGCTCGGCTCGCACCGCGTCGCGGTCGACGCGCCGCTGGTCCGGGCCGGTGCGGAGCGTGCCGTCGTCCGGGTCCGGGTCGAGCGGGACGGCCGCAGCACGCTGGTCGAGCTCGAGCTCAACCCCGGCAAGGCCAACCGCGCCCGGGTCAACCGGGCGCCGGTGCCGCGCGCCCGTGAGGTGCTCGGCATTCTGCGCACGGTGCTGTTCGCCCCCGAGGACCTCTCGCTCGTGCGCGGCGACCCGGCCGAGCGGCGGCGCATGCTCGATGACCTGCTCGTGGCCGCCGCCCCGCGCTACGCCGGTGTGCGGGCCGACTACGACCGGGTGCTCAAGCAGCGCAACGCCCTGCTCAAGACGGCCAGGTCCGTGCGCGGGCAGCAGGGCCTGGCCCGGCGCTCCGGCGGCGGCGACATGCGCACGCTCGACGTCTGGGACGCCCACCTCGCCCGCAGCGGCGCCGAGCTGCTGTCGGCGCGACTCGGCCTGGTCGAAGCGCTGCGCCCGCGGGTGCAGACCGCCTACCGCGCGGTGGCCGTCGGCGGCGAGGGGGTTGGCGGCGAGACGACCCTGGACTACCGCTCCTCGCTCGGCGAGGCGCTGCCAGAGGGCAACCGCGACCGCGAGCTGCTCACCGCCGCGCTGCTGTCCGAGCTCGCGCGGGTGCGCCCGCAGGAGATCGAGCGCGGCGTCTCGCTGGTCGGACCGCACCGCGACGACCTGCTGCTCGGCCTGACCGGCCTGCCGGTGAAGGGCTACGCCAGCCATGGCGAGTCCTGGTCGTACGCCCTGGCGCTGCGCCTGGCGTCCTACGAGCTGCTGCGGGCCGACGGCGGCGAGCCGGTCCTCGTGCTCGACGACGTCTTCGCCGAGCTCGACACCGGCCGTCGGGCCCGGCGCGCCGCGCGGGTCGCGGGGGCGGAGCAGGTCCTCGTCACGGCCGCGGTGCCGGCCGATGTGCCCGAGTCGCTGGCGGGAAGCCGGTACGACGTGCACGAGGGGACGGTGACGCGTGTCCGATGAGTTTGGTGTTCCACGTGGAACCGGGGACGGTGAGCCGAAGGGCCCGGACCTCGCGCGGGCCGCCTTGTCCCGGGCCCGGGCCGCGGCCAAGGCCAAGGGGCTCTCGCCCGGCGCCCCCCGGCGACGCCGCCCCGAGGTGAGCCGTTCGGGCTCCGGCCCGGACGGGCGCGACCCGGTCCTCTTCGGTGCGATGATCCGCCGCCTGGTCGCCGAGCGCGGGTGGGAGGAGACCACCACCGCCGCCGGCGTCCTCGCGAACTGGGAGCTGCTCGTCGGGCCGGAGATCGCCGACCACTGCCGCCCGCAGTCGCTCACCGACGGTGAGCTGGTGCTTGTGGCGGAGTCCAGCGCCTGGGCCACCCAGCTGCGGCTGCTGACCCGCACCCTGCAGGCCCGGCTGGCCGACCAGGTCGGCCCGGGGGTCGTGCAGAAGATCGTCGTCCGCGGTCCGGCCCAGGCCGACTGGCGCAAGGGCCCGCGGCGGGTCCAGGGCCGCGGGCCGCGCGACACCTACGGCTGAGCAGCACCTCTCGGTCGAAGGCCGCTCTGGCTCCCGCTGTCCGGGGTTCGTGGTCCCCCACGCGGGCGACCCTGCGACGCGCCAGCGGCGTCCTGAGGGCCTTCCTCGCCGTCGGCACCCGTCCCGGCGGCTATGCTGGCACTGTCGTCCCTTCGCTCGGGGTCCAGGCGCCCCGCCGGGACGCCCGCGCCGGGACGCGTGCCCCAGACCCGCCGGCCGCCCGGTGGGAGAAGCGGAGAGCCACGTGCCGGAAGAGCAGTCGCCCGAGGTCCCCACACCCGAGCAAGCGCTGGCCAAGCCGGCCAGGCCGGGCTACAGCGCCAGCTCGATCACGGTGCTCGAGGGCCTCGAGGCGGTCCGCAAGCGGCCGGGCATGTACATCGGCTCCACCGGCGAGCGCGGTCTGCACCACCTGGTCTACGAGGTGGTCGACAACGCGGTCGACGAGGCGCTGGCCGGCTACTGCGACGCCATCGGTGTCACCCTGCTGGCCGACGGCGGGGTGCGGGTCAGTGACAACGGCCGCGGCATCCCGGTCGACCTGCACCCGGTGGAGAAGCGCCCCGCTGTCGAGGTCGTCCTCACCACTCTGCACGCCGGCGGCAAGTTCGACGGCGAGAGCTACGCCGTCTCCGGCGGTCTGCACGGCGTCGGCGCGGCCGTCGTCAACGCCCTGTCGACCCGGCTCGACGTCGAGATCCGCCGCGACGGCTGGGTCTGGACCCAGACCTACGTCCGCTCGGTCCCCGAGCCGCTGCTCAAGGGCGCAGCGACCGCCGAGACCGGCAGCACCGTCACCTTCTGGGCCGACGCCGAGATCTTCAGCGAGACGACCTCGTACTCCCGGGAGACGCTGCACCGACGGCTGCAGGAGATGGCCTTCCTCAACAAGGGCCTGCGGATCGTGCTGCGCGACGAGCGGGCCGACCTGACCGGCGGCGAGGTGGTGGAGAGCGAGTTCCACTACCCCGGCGGCCTGGAGGACTACGTCCGCCACCTCAACGCCACGAAGTCGCCGGTGCACCCGACCGTCATCGGGTTCAACGAGGAGACCAGGGGCGGGATGCGGATGACCGTTGAGGTCGCCATGCAGTGGAACGACTCCTACTCCGAGTCGGTCTACACCTTTGCCAACACCATCAACACGCACGAGGGCGGCACCCACGAGGAGGGCTTCCGCACCGCGCTGACGACGACGTTCAACGACTGGGCGCGCAGCAAGGGCCACATCAAGGAGAAGGAGACCAACCTCGAGGGCTCCGACATCCGCGAGGGGCTGACCGCGATCATCAGCTTGAAGCTCGCCGACCCGCAGTTCGAGGGTCAGACCAAGACCAAGCTCGGCAACTCCGAGGCCAAGAGCTTCGTGCAGAAGGCCACCCGTGAGTGGCTCAAGGACTGGTTCGACCGCAACCCCAACGACGGCAAGATGATCGTCAGCAAGGCCACCCAGGCCGCCCGTGCCCGCCTGGCCGCCCGGCAGGCCCGCGAGCTCACCCGTCGCAAGGGGCTGCTCGAGTCCTCCTCGTTGCCGGGCAAGCTGGCCGACTGCCAGTCCACCGACCCGCGCGAATCCGAGCTCTACGTGGTCGAGGGCGACAGCGCCGGCGGCTCGGCCAAGGGCGGCCGCGACTCCAAGTTCCAGGCGATCCTGCCCATCCGCGGCAAGATCCTGAACGTCGAGAAGGCACGCATCGACCGGGTCCTCAACAACAACGAGGTGCAGGCGATGATCACCGCCCTCGGTACGGGGATCCACGAGGAGTTCGACATCGCCAAGCTGCGCTACCACAAGGTGGTGCTCATGGCGGACGCCGACGTGGACGGCCAGCACATCCGGACCCTGCTGCTCACGCTGCTGTTCCGCTTCATGCGCCCGCTCGTCGAGGGCGGCTACGTCTACCTTGCCCAGCCCCCGCTCTACAAGATCAAGTGGGGTCGCGACGAGTTCCAGTACGCCTACTCCGACCGCGAGCGCGACGGCCTCATCACGGCCGGCCAGGAGGCCGGCAAGAAGCTGCCGAGGGACGCCGTCCAGCGCTTCAAGGGCCTCGGCGAGATGAACGCCGACGAGCTGTGGAGCACCACGATGGACCCGGCCGAGCGGGTACTGCTGCAGGTGACGCTCGACGACGCGGCCACCGCCGACGAGCTGTTCGCCACGCTGATGGGTGAGGACGTCGAGGCCCGGCGCGCGTTCATCCAGCGCAACGCGCGCGACGTGCGGTTCTTGGACATCTAGTGAGCCTCGACATCTGACCGGCTGTTCCACGTGGAACAGCTCCCGTCCCCGCACCG
Source organism: Frankiaceae bacterium (assembly GCA_026786045.1). Taxonomy (GTDB): domain Bacteria; phylum Actinomycetota; class Actinomycetes; order Mycobacteriales; family SCTD01; genus SCTD01. The sequence goes on from JAJAYV010000351.1 coordinate 7,834, forward strand.
GAGCACCGGTGTTCCACGTGGAACACGCTGAGCGAGAGGACCCTCCGTGGTCGACGTCCTGCCCCCGCCGCCCCCCGGCGACCGGGTCGAGCTGGTCGGCATCGAAGTCGAGATGCAGCGTTCGTACCTCGACTACGCGATGTCGGTCATCGTCGGCCGCGCGCTGCCCGAGGTGCGCGACGGCCTGAAGCCCGTGCACCGCCGGGTCCTCTACGCCATGTACGACGGCGGCTACCGCCCGGACCGCGGTTACTTCAAGTGCGCTCGCGTCGTCGGCGACGTGATGGGCAACTACCACCCGCACGGTGACTCGGCGATCTACGACACCCTCGTGCGCCTGGCCCAGCCCTGGTCGCTGCGCTACCCGTTGGTCGACGGCAACGGCAACTTCGGCTCGCCCGGCAACGACCCGGCTGCCGCCATGCGTTACTGTCTGAGCGCAGAGAGCAACATTCGGCTGGCGGACGGTGGGACCTTCCGTATCGGGGACGTCGCTCCCGACGCGGCAGCGCAGAGCGATGTGCCGCTGCAGGACGTCAAGCTCATGAACCGGCTCGGTGAGCCGGTCACGGCGCTGACGCTGTTCCACTCCGGTGACCATCCGACCCTGCGCGTGCGCACCCGCGAGGGCTACGAGGTGACGGGTACGCACAACCACCCCTTGCTCTGCCTGGTCGACGTGCTCGGTGTCCCGATGTTGCTGTGGAAGCTGCTGGAGGAGGTACGACCGGGCGACCGGGTCGTGCTCTACCGCGGGGCGCCGGCCGAGACCGATGCGCTGACCGAGGCGGAGCGCCTCGAGGCCGTCCTGCTCGGCGCCTTCGTCAGCGAGGGGCATGCGTCGGTCGAGCGGGCCGGCTTCAACAACCTCGACCGCGACCTGTTCGATGAGGTCGTCGAGGCCTATGACCTGCTGGTGGGCGGGCCGCGCCATACCGCCCACCGCGAGATCGCGTCGGGATCGCTGCTGCACGAGCTGGACGTGCAGAACACCGCGGCGCTGAGCCGGAGCCCGCTCGCAGAGCTCGTGGACCTGGTCAGCGCGCAGAAGACCGTCCCGGCCCGGGTGTGGGTCCGTGGCCCCGCCTTCAAGAAGGCCTTCCTCCAGGCGCTGTTCGAGGGCGACGGCTCGGCCAGCCGGCTGCCGCGGCACAGCATCCAGGTCTCGTACAGCACGGTCAGCGCGCAGCTGGCTCGGGACGTGCAGTCGCTGTTGCTGGAGTTCGGCATCGTCAGCCGCCTGTCCGTGCACGCCACCGGCGAGTGGAAGGTCTACCTCGGGAACCGCCGCGAGGCGCGTCTGTTTGCCGACCGGGTCGGGTTCTGGGGGCGCAAGCAGGTCAAGCTGCGTGCCGCGCTGGCGGGCGTCCCCGAGACCAGCACGGCCATGAGCAGCGACCACGTGCCGCTCGTCGCCGCCTACCTCCGCGCCAGCGGGGCCACCTCGTCCGCGGACCGCGACTGGCTGCGTCGGCACAACATCGACCGGATCGGGCGGTGGGAGCGCGACGCCGACGAGATCTGGTCCCACGTCACCGATCCCGAAGCGCGCGCCGTGGTCGAGCCGCTCGTCACGGGTCTGCACTACTACGCCGAGGTCGCCTCGGTGGAGGCCGCCGGCGAGCAACCGGTCTTCTCCTTCCGCGTGGACAGCGACGACCACGCCTTCCTGTCCGACGGCTTCATCTCGCACAACACCGAGTGCCGGCTCGCGCCGCTCGCGATGGAGATGCTGCGCGAGATCGACCAGGAGACGGTCGACTTCACGCCCAACTACGACGGGCGCTCGCAGGAGCCGACGATCCTGCCCAGCCGGATCCCGAACCTGCTTGTCAACGGCAGCTCCGGCATCGCGGTCGGCATGGCGACCAACATCCCGCCGCACAACCTGCGCGAGGTCGCCGGCGGCGTGCAGTGGTACCTCGACCATCCCGAGGCGACCTCGGAGGAGCTGCTCGACGCCCTCCTGGCCCGGGTCCAGGGCCCCGACTTCCCGACCGGCGCTCTCATCGTCGGCCGCTCCGGGATCGAGGAGGCCTACCGCACCGGTCGTGGCTCGGTCCGCATGCGCGCGGTCGTCGAGGTGGACGAGGACGCCAAGGGCCGCACGGTCCTGGTGGTCAGCGAGCTGCCGTACCAGGTGAACCCGGACAACCTGGCCGAGTCGATCGCCGACCTCGTACGCGACGGGAAGATCGGCGGCATCGCTGACGTCCGGGACGAGGGCTCGCAGCGCCTGGGTCAGCGGCTGGTCATCGTGCTCAAGCGCGACGCCGTCGCGAAGGTCGTCCTGAACAACCTCTACAAGCACACCCAGCTGCAGTACACCTTCGGCTGCAACATGCTGGCCATCGTCGACGGCGTCCCTCGGACGCTGCGGCTGGACCAGTTCGTCGAGTACTACGTCGCCCACCAGGTCGACGTCATCGTGCGGCGCACCCGCTTCCAGCTGCGCAAGGCCGAGGAGCGGGCGCACATCCTGCGCGCGCTCGGCAAGGCGCTGGACCGGCTCGACGACGTCATCGCCCTCATCCGGAGCAGCGCCAGCGCGGAGGCGGCCCGCAGCGACCTGATGGCGCTGCTGGAGATCGACGAGCTGCAGGCCGATGCGATCCTCAACATGCAGCTGCGTCGGCTGGCCGCCCTCGAGCGGCAGCGGATCGTTGACGAGCTGGCCGAGCGTGAGCGCGAGATCGCCAACCTGCAGGCGATCCTGGCCGACCCGGTCCGCCAGCGACGGATCATCGGCGAGGAGCTCGGCGAGATCGTCGAGCGGTACGGCGACGAGCGCCGCACCCGCATCGTCGCCTTCGAGGGCGACATGAGCGCCGAGGACCTCATCGCGCAGGAGGACGTCGTCGTCACGGTGACGCGCGGCGGCTACGCCAAGCGCACCCGGACCGACCTCTACCGTTCGCAGCGCCGCGGCGGCCGGGGGGTCCAGGGCGCCGCGCTCAAGCAGGACGACATCGTCGAGCGCTTCTTCGTCACGACGACCCACCACTGGCTGCTGTTCCTCACCGACCAGGGCCGGGTCTACCGGGCCAAGGCGCACGAGCTGCCCGAGGCCAACCGCAATGCCCGGGGCCAGCACGTCGCGAACATCCTTGCCTTCCAGCCGGACGAGAAGATCGCCCAGGTCATCGCGTTGCGGGACTACACGGTCGCGCCGTACCTCGTCCTGGCCACCCGCAAGGGGCTGGTGAAGAAGACGGCGCTCACCGAGTACGACAACGGCCGCTCGAGCGGACTGATCGCCATCAACCTGCGCGAAGGGGACGAGCTCATCGCCGCCTCGCTCATCAGCGCTGAGGACGACCTGCTGCTGGTGAGCCGCAACGCGCAGTCGATCCGCTTCCAGGCCGACGACGAGGCGCTGCGGCCGATGGGCCGCGCGACCAGCGGTGTCATGGGCATCCGGCTGCGCGAGGGTGATGAGCTGCTGGCCATGGCTGCGGTCCGGGCGGGCAGCGACGACAGCGACAGCGCCGACGATGCGCTGCTCGTCGTCACCGACGGCGGCTTCGGCAAGCGGACCCGGCTGTCGGAGTACAAGCGGCAGGGCCGTGGCGGCCAGGGCGTTCTCACCGCGCGCATCGAGGAAAAGCGCGGGGAGCTGGTCGGCGCCCTCATCGTCCAGGACGCCGACGAGATCTTCTGCATCACCAGCAGCGGCGTCGTCATCCGGATGTCGGTGCAGCCGCTGCGCTACCTCTCGCGCCCGACCGGGGGGGTCAAGCTCGTTGCCCTGGACGCAGGTGCGACCGTGGTGGCCGTCGCCCACAACGGGGAGGCTGCTGCCGACGCCGTCACCGACGACGGGGAGGAGCCCGACGCCGAGGTCGCTGAGCCGGTCGAGACCGGTGCCGAGCTCGTCGAGGAGACCGACGCAGGGCCCGCCGAGGCCCCGGACGAGGGAGACCCGGCATGACCGCTCCGCGCGGGACCGACGCCGAGAAGCAGCCCGACCGCCCGCGGGC